>JBDKHE010000349.1:0-6474 GCA_039797805.1 Verrucomicrobiota bacterium | reverse complement strand
CAAGGCGCCAGTCGAAGTTGCGGTAGCCCGCGCCGAATATGTCGAAGCTGGCGACGTCAATGCATCGACCATGGTCTATGTCGACAAGGAGAGCGGCTGGTTGGTCGTCTGGGCCACGAACGTGGATACGAAGACCAGCGGATAAGGCTGCGTGCTCACGGGCGGAGCGTCCACGGACGTCCGACCTCTCCGGCGCAGATCGGTACCGGTGAGGATAAGGCGAAGGCCCAAGCGCCCGCGTAAGCCTCCCGCGCTTACGCCTTCACTTTCCGGCCGGACTCGCGTTCGAAGGTTTCGCTTTCTGCGGGCCGGGCGCAGCCGGGGCATTTCCATCCAAGAACTTCAGATCCTCCATGCGGACCTCCGCCTTGAAGCGATCGGAAGCATTGACCCAGGTGGGACGAACGCTTTCCCGTCCGAAGTTCGGGCTGCCGATCGCCAACATGGTGGGCATGACGTCGTGCAGCCAAAAGCCCCTCGATGGACAACTGATACGCGTCATCCAAAGCATCTCGCGCTTTCGGTTGATGACCGATTGCAGGTCGTAGGCCGCCACGACGGAAATGTAGTAATCCTCCTCGGCGGCATCGAGAAAAGTCTGGGCTTCGTGATTCACCACACTCAGGCCGCCGAGTGCGGGCAGCAACGGGTCAAAATCTGAATCCGAAAGTCCCATTTTATAGCCTCCCAGAAACTTCAGGATTTGTTGCCGGTTTAGCGGGACGGGTGGTATGTCAGGATTGCCGCCGAAAAACCGCTCAGAATAGAGCGTTCCCCAGGTCAGCGTCAGAAAAAGCGTAGGCGGCGGCGTGTCCTTGGTCGCGGGCAAATAGCCCTGCAGGGCCAGCGCCTTCGTGATGATTGCCTTGGCCTCCTCTTTCGGCGGGATCTTGTCTCCGGCCACCACTCCACCCAGGTCCTGAAAGCCCAATTCATGCGCAATGTAATAAACAGGCTTCTTTGGCGTCGCCGGTTCCCGCAAGCGCCCTGCCGGGGTCATGTCGGTCACGGTAATGACCTCGATGTCCCGACGCCCAAAGAGCAAATCAAGGATGCCTGCCGGCAGCGGTGCCCCCAGACCGATGGCGAGAAAAAGCCCGACCGTGATGACGCGCCTGTTCATGGGGGAATACTGGGGACTGCTCCCGGATATCCGGAAGAACTGCTTGCCGACAGATTAGGGCAACCAGGGGAATTTCTCAACCTTGGGTTTGCGCTTTTCGCGCTGGGCTGAGCTGAACTCCTTGGCCTCCTCGGTCATGTAGTAGAGCATGGTCGCATTGCCGGACAGCTCCTGCACGCCGGTCATGCCATCGAGTTCGGCGTTGAAGGCCGATTTCAGGCAGCGGATGGCCAGCGGGCTGCGCTGAAGAATGTCGGTTGCCCAAGCCACCCCTTCGGCCTCCAACTGGGCGATGGGCACCACCTTGTTGACCAGACCCATGGTCTGGGCCTCGGCGGCGTTATATTGGCGACAGAGAAACCAGATTTCCCGGGCCTTCTTCTGGCCGACCAGCCGCGCCAGGTAGCTCGATCCAAACCCTCCATCAAAACTGCCCATCTTGGGACCGACCTGACCGAAGATGGCGTTGTCGGCCGCGATCGTCAGATCACAAATCACATGCAGCACATGCCCGCCGCCGATGGCATATCCGGCCACCAAGGCGATAACCACCTTGGGCATCGAGCGGATCAGTTTCTGGACATCCAGGATGTTCAACCGCGGCACTCCGGCTTCATCAATATAGCCACCATGCCCGCGGACCGACTGGTCTCCACCGGCACAAAACGCGTATTTGCCATCCTTGGCGGGTCCGGCGCCCGTCAGCAGCACCACGCCAATCTTGGGATCTTCGCGGGCGTCGAGCAGCGCGGTGTGCATCTCGACCACCGTCTGCGGGCGGAATGCGTTCCGCCGCTCCGGTCGGTTGATGGTGATCCGGGCAATCCCGCCCGACTTGTGATAAAGGATATCCGTGAATTTCTTAGCTGTTTTCCATGCGGTGGCCATGCGGGCAGATTGTCGGAAACACCTTGAGCCGCAACCGTTTTCAACGACGAGCACGCGTAAATTATCCGCCGGCCAACCGGTCGCCGGGGCAGAACCCGGTCAAGCAGTTTCCTGAGCCGGCTCTAAATCTGCTTGGACTCAGTCCCATCTGGGCAACACTCAACCCTTCGCATGAGTTCGTCCCTCCCATCCACCGGCCGCGCAGCCAGAGCCGGATTAACCATTGGTGCCTTGGGGGTCGTCTTTGGCGACATTGGCACGAGTCCCCTCTACACCATCCGGGAGTGCCTGGCGGTACTGCCACCGGGCGAACATGCCCAGGCCGTTCTGGGCGTCCTCTCCTTGGTGCTCTGGTCCCTGATCGTGGTCGTCAGCGTCAAATACACGGTTTTCGTGCTGCGGGCCGACAACCGCGGCGAGGGGGGCATTTTTTCCCTGCTTTCGCTCAGTCAGTTCGACCGTCCCGGCAAGAGGGTCCTGAATCTCGGTGTGCTGATCGTGTTGCTGGGGGCGTCCATGCTTTGCGGCGAGGCCATCATCACGCCGGCCATGACCGTATTGGCGGCGGTTGAAGGCTGTCAGGTCGTCTGGGCCGGTGTGGATCACTACGTGGTGCCGATCACCATCGCCATCCTCGCCTGCATCTTCGGCTTTCAACACCAAGGCACAAAGTTTATCGGACGCATTTTTGGTCCGATCATGCTGATCTGGTTCCTGACGTTGGGCGGCTTGGGTCTGTGGCATACCCTGAAGACGCCGGTCGTCCTGCAGGCGTTGAATCCCCTCCTTGGTTTGGAACTCCTCATCATGCACACCAAGGAGGCCAGCATTCTCATGGGCTCGGTGGTGCTCGCCATCACCGGCGTGGAGGCGTTGTACGCCGACATGGGTCACTTCGGCCGGAGGGCCATCAACACCGGTTGGTATGCCATCGTGCTGCCCGGCCTGACGCTGAACTATTTCGGCCAGGGGGCCAACGTGATCGCGAATGGCGGCAACGTGACGAATCCGTTCCTCGCCCTCGCTCCGGACGGTCCCTTGCGCTACGCCCTGCTCGGCCTGTCCGTCCTGGCGGCCATCATTGCCAGCCAGGCCCTCATCTCGGGCGCCTACTCCCTCATCCGCCAGGCGATCCAGCTCGGGTATTTTCCCCGCCTGTTGATCAAATACACCAACCCTGACCTCTCCGGGCAGATCTACCTGCCCCTCGTCAACATCGGCCTGGCCCTCGGTTCCATCGCCACGGTCTACGGATTCAAATCCAGTACGGCACTCGCGGCCGCCTACGGCATCGCAGTGACGGCCACCATGGTGGTTACGACCCTCCTTCTATTCATTGTGATGCGCCGGGCCTGGAAATGGGCCACGTGGCTGGCCACGCTCATCTGCTCGGTCTTTCTCGTGATCGATGTCGGTCTGTTTACCTCCAACCTCCACAAGTTTGCCGACGGCGGTTGGCTGCCCGTCTTCATCGCGCTGGGCCTGCTCGCGGTCATGACCACCTGGAAGCTCGGCAAGTCCGAGATCTACCGCCGCATCTACGCCAACGAGATCACCGAGGATGAGCTGTGCAATGTCGCGGGCTCCGACCGGATCGCGCGGGTGCGCGGCACCGCCGTTTTCATGGCCGGCATCGCCCGGGGAACGCCTTTGGTTCTCCTCCACCACGTCAAAGCTAACAAGGTGCTGCATGAGACCGTCGTCCTGCTGAGCGTGGTCACCGAGGAGTTGCCCACGATCCCCGAGGACGAACGCATGGAAGTGCGGGAAATCGGCAGCCATATCGGTGTCTGGCGCGTGATCAGCCGCTACGGCTACATGGAAACGCCCGACGTCACCGCGATCATGGAGCGCGTCCGGGCCGCCAATGTACCGGTCAAGCTCAACGAGACCACCTACTACTTCAACCGCGAGATGGTCATCACCGGCGGTGACAGCCGCATGTTTGAATGGCAGAAGCATTTCTATTCCTTCCTCACCCGCAACGCCCGGCCGGTGCGCGACTATTACCGCCTCCCGCCGATGCAGATCATTGAGGTCGGCCTGCCCATCCAGCTCTAGGCGGGGCCCGGTCGGCGCACCGCGTCCCTGAAATCTCACGTGGCGGCTTGCACCGGTCTGTTTCCGCCGCCAAGACTCCCTCCATGCGCGACGAAATCCGCTCGCACCCTTTCATCAGCCATTTTCCTGCGGTGCAGGGAGCCCGGCTGGTCAAACACGTGCAGCTCCTCCGCTTCCCCAACAAGGCCGTGATCTTTGAGGAGGCGAGCAAGTCGGATTGCGTCTACCTGGTGCTCACCGGCCGGGTCATGCTGACCAAGACCTCACCGGGCGGGAAACCGCAGATCATCGCTTACAAGGGACCTGACGATTACTTCGGCGAACTCGGGGTTCTCGATGGTTCCCCCCGGAGCACCGCCGCGATCGCCGACGGCCCGATTGAGCTGGGCAGGATCGAACAGAAATTCTTCATCCAACAGCTGAGCGAATCCTCCTGGCATACCGTGCTGCGCCTCTTCAGCCATGTCAGCGAGAACCTCCGGGCCACCAACGAGCGCTACGTGAACGTCGTCATGCGCAAGGAGAAGATCACTCTTCTGGGCGAGATGGCCAACGCGATGATCCACGACTTTCGCGCTCCGTTTTCCACCATCAAACTCGCTACCGAGCTGATCGCTAAACGGAACCAAAGCCGGCAGAATCAGGAGCTGTGTGCCATGATCCTGCGCCAGGTGGACCGGCTCGGCGGCATGGTCGAGGAAGTGCTGGATTTCGCCCGCGGTGAAACCCGCCTGTCCCGCCGGCCGGCCCCGCTGCAGGAGATTTTGCATCAACTCCAGGAGAACAACCTCGAACCGCTCGGACGCGCCGGCATCAGCTTCAAGGTCAAGCCAACCAGAATCATTTTGTCCCTCGACTCCAATCGCGTCCTCCGGGTGCTGCAGAATCTCGTGACGAACGCCATGGAAGTGCTGCAGGGTCGCAAGCATGCCCGCCTGGTCGTCGCTGCCAAGCGCGAGAGCCGCCACTGCGTCATCAGCGTATCCGACAACGGTCCCGGCATTCCCATGGACATCCGGGCCAATGTGTTCGAACCCTTCGTCAGCCGCGGCAAACCGAACGGCACGGGACTGGGACTCGCCATCGCGAAGTCCGTGATCGAGGCTCACGGTGGCTCGATCGAGTTCCAGACGTCGCGCAAGGGCACCGTCTTCCTCATCCGGCTGCCGCTGGAATAGGCGGCGGGAGCCTTCGCGCTCCCGCTTCAACCAACCGCCACCTTGGCAAACAGCTGCTTCCGGAAGGCAGCATCCTGCTTCCGGTTGGTCCGCAGCTCGAGTACGCGGATCCCGCTCCGCGGCAACTTGGCCACCAGCTTACCCAGCTGTCGTTCATCCTTGATGACGACATGATCGACGCCGTAAGCGGCACAGAGCTTGGCGAAATCCACCTGCTGCGGCGTCGCAAAGTACTCCTCGAAGATCGGCTCAAACTGCGCCACGGGCAGATGCTCAAAGATGCCGCCGCCCTGGTTGTTGATCAGCACAATCGTCAGGCTGCCCTTGAGTTTAGGTCGCGCGAGAAATCCATTGGTGTCGTGCAACAATGCCAGGTCTCCCGTCACCAGCACGGTCGGGCTTCCCCCGTGGGCGAGACCCATTGCGGTCGAGAGCGTTCCGTCAATGCCGTTGGCCCCCCGGTTGAAAAACAGACGCTGGCCAAGATTGCCCGCCGGCCAGAAATACTCGGCGTCCCGCACCGGCATGGAACTCGCGATGAAGCAAGGCGTCCCGATCGGCAGCTTCGCGGCCAGCACGCCGGGCCACTTCAGTTCAATCAACCCAGCCTCCCGCTTCAGGGCGGCTGACAATTGTCGTGCCACCCTGCGGTCCCGCTCCTGCCAGTCCTGGATGAAACGATTGGCCCGGCGGTTTCCAGAGAAACCGGCACTCCACGCAGACAGGCTCGCCCGCTGCACACGCGTGCGCAGATGCAGCCCGTCCTCATTGGCGGCGCGCTCGGTCAGCAGCATCACTTCCGGATCGCTCATCTGGAGCCACGCCCGGAGCACCTTGCTCGTCGGCCAGCCCCCCACGCAGATCACCTGATCGGGACGGAGCGCCGTTGCTGAAGACTCGTCGCGTAGCAAGGTGTCGTAATGCGCGACCACATGCCCGGCCTGCGCCGCGTGCATCCGGACCGGCGACAACGCATCCGCCAGGACCGGCCAGCCCAGCGAGCGGGAAACCCGGCCCACACTCCGGCCAAAGGCTTTGCCGTCCAAAGATTCATTGGGCCCGACCACGATCACGCCCCGGGTCGACCAGCGTTTGGGCGGGAGTTTAGCCGCCACGGCCGGGAATGTCTCACCAGAGATTCCGTTGAAGAAACCCTTCATGGCCTTTTCCGAAGGCATCGTCGCCTGATCGGCCAGCGGGGGCAAGGGGTCCCGAAACGGACAA
>JBDKHE010000348.1:0-7567 GCA_039797805.1 Verrucomicrobiota bacterium | reverse complement strand
GGCCGCTGCACTGGCTGCCCAGTCGCAGGCCGTCAGCGCCGCCAACAACGAGGCGTACCAGATGGAGGTGAGCACGCTCACGACCCGGATCAAGGAGTTGGAGGCCAGGATCGAGCAGGAGCGCGCGGGCGCCGCCCGCGAGGTCCTCGCCCTTGCCAACCAGCTCCAGCTTTCCCGGGATGCCAACAAGTCCCTCTCCGACACCAATCGAGCGCTCGTCTCCGCCAAGGAGAGCGACTCTGCCACGGTCCGGGCGGATCTGGCCCAGCTCGAAGGCAAGCTGCGCGATCTGACCGCCATTAACACCGAGCTGAAGAACAACGTCCAGAAGCAGCTCGCCGACCTGCGGGTCCTGACCGCGGAACGCGACAGCCTGCAAGGCCAGTTGCAGGACGCGCGCAAGGTCGCCACCGTGCTGCCCGGCTTGGAGGACGAGAAGGCGGCCTTGCAGGAAAAGCTGGAAACCGCCACGGCACAGGTCGCCCGTTTGCAGGCCTCCCAGGAGCAGTTGCAGGCGGCCAATGCCAAGCTGACCGCCGGCCAGATCTCGGCGGAGAAAGTGCAGGCTGACTTGGTCGCGGCCAAAGCGCAGCTGGCCGAGTCGGAAAAATCGGCCGACGCGCACGCCGCCTCGGTCGCCGAGCTCACCCAGCTCAATGTGCGGCTGGAACAGGAGAAGAATGATTTTCGCCGGCTCAACGAGACCTATCGCGAGGACATCGCCCGTCTGACGCAGGCGGCCCAGGCGGCGGAAAAGCAGAAAGCCGACGCCTTGCTCGCGCTCACCAGCGAGCGGGATAGCTTGCAGGCCCAGCTGCAGGACGCGCGCAAGGTGGCGACGGTCTTGCCCGGCTTGGCCGAGGAAAAAGCGGCTCTGCAGGAGCGGCTGGATGCGGTGGGAACCCAATTGGTCTCCTTGCAAGGGGGGCAGGAACAACTGCGCGCGGCCAACGCCAAGTTGACGGCCCAGCTCGCCGAGGCCCAACAGAAGGCCGACCAGGCCCAGGCAGATTTGGCCGCGGTCAAGACCCAGATGGCCGAGGCGGACAAAGCCGCTGATGCCCACACGGCCTCGGTGGCCGAGCTCACCCAGATCAACACGCGGCTCGAACAGGAAAAGGAAGACTTCCGCCGGCTCAGCGAATCCTATCGCGGCGAAATCGCGCGGCTGAGCCAGACGGCCAAGACCGTGGAGCAGCAGAAAGTCGAGGCCGAGCGGAGCAGTCAGCAGAATGTCGATGCGCTGACCGCCCAGATGCTGCAATTGCGGCGTGAACTCGATGCGGCCCGGGCCAATCAGAGCCGGCTTGGTGAAACCTACGCTTTGCAGGAGCGTGACCGGGCGGCGACGATCGCCCAGCTACGGGCGGAAAACAGCGCGCTGTCCTCCCGGCTCAGCCAGGCGCAAGGCACGCTGGATCAAATCGCGGCCGCCGCCCGGCTGGGCACGCCGGCCTCGACGATTGCGTCGGGCGGAGTGGTCCAGCCCCGTGCGGAGACGCCTTCATCGGCTGAAATTCGCGTCCACACGGTGGTGGAAGGCGATTCCCTTTCCCGCATCAGTCTCCGGTACTATGGCACGGCCAATCGCTGGCAGGACATTTATCAGGCAAATCGTGAACTTCTGCAGGGCAGCAACACCCTGCGGATCGGCATGCAGCTAAGGATTCCGTAATCCGAGGGATTCTATCGTTCGGTTGCTTGGGGGGGCTCAGAATCCCATCTGTCTTTTCAGCAGAGGCAGGTCCTCTAAGCAGCCGCAGCAGGTAGGGAAGAAATGGGACAACACGAGGAAGTTGTGGGGTGGCACTTGTCGCCGCTGGCGGTCGTCCACACGGGACCGCTCCTACAGCTCGGACCTTTGAGCTGTTTCAGAGCGGGAGAAATCTGCACCCAATGACCTCGGTTCCCCGGGCCGGCGCGTCGGACCAGCAAAAAGGCACGCCGGTGGGCGTGCCTTGAATAGGACGGTCTGGCTTGAGGGTCAGGCGAAGGCCGTGGTCTGCTCGGCGACCGGCACCCCGGCCGGGTTTTGCTTGGCCAGCAGGCTGAAGAAGTTGTCGCGGCGTTCACGGGCGATCTTGACGTCCTTCGTGCCGAGGGAGCGGCGGATGCGCTCCTTGGTGAAGGGGGTCGGATAGACCGTGTAATGGAGGAACCACGTTCCGTTGTTGTTCCAGAGATGGTGGTTCGGATTCGCTTCGCTGATGCGAAGGGAGGCGAGGGTGAGTAGGTTGGACATGATGCGTGAGCGGTTAGCGGTTGTGGGTTAATCGTTCGCGCATCAGGGTTTTTCCGGAAAAAACGAAAGCCGCCTGAGGACATCAGGCGGCTTTTCGCTTTTTTAGGAGGAGTTTTTTGTTAGAGGGTTTGACCCCTCTCACATCCGGGTGACTTGCGTCACTCGAAACCACCGTAACCACTCCTAGGCTCGGTTGGCAGAACCGGCCGCTTTCGACCGATCCTTTCCTGATGCATCCGTGAAAGTGCTAACCCTAGCTCTTGAGTCCAGAACTTTTTTCTGAAAATTTCGATTCCTGCCCTTCAAAGCGCGCTCATCGGGTTCAGTTGCCGTCCAAGCGGACTGTCCCCCGACTGGATCGATGGGCTCCCCAAGTCATGACAGCCGGTCACTTATGCGATTCTGAATAGTGCTCTTTGAGCAAGTCCCGGCCGAAGTCGCCTTGGTAGTCGCGCCAGACTGTATGGATGTGATTCGCGTGGTTCTGCGTGTTGTCGTACTCGATCACGAAGTCAGGACTCTGGATGCGGTAGTAATGGCCCTCCTTCGGGGTGGTGCTGCCGGCCCAGGCGAAACGGAGTCGATTCCAGCCGGTCGCGGCGATTTTGTTGAGTTCGGCATCCGCCACATCGGGGCGCAGCCTATTGGCGTACAGTGCAACCAAGGCGCGGAAGTGTTGCTGTTGGTCCGGGCTCATCGCGGCGTAGCCCAAGCCAGCCGATTCGGGAGATTTGGCCTGCGCATCGTTGCGCGTGAGGATGTCGCCGGGTGCCTGGGGTGCGATGATTGCCTGGCTTCTCTGTTCGTCGTTGAGAGAAAGCACCAAGGCGCGTCCGAGATCCTCTTCGGCGGCGAGCGCGCGTCGACCTTGCTGCTCATGCGCGATCCGAACCTCCGCCGGATTGGCCCCGACAAAATTGGGCGTGGCGGAAATCGAGGTCCCGTTGGCGATCGTAAAATTGACGGAGAGGTGGTGCCCCTCAACCCGCCAACCCCAGGTTGCGGTGGGCGATGGCCGGCCGAAAACGGTGAAGTAGTACAGGGTGTCATCCCGGTGGGCGGCACCTTCCATCTGCCGCAAGACCTGTTCCAGCGCGATGACCGCATCGGCCTGCAGCAAGCCGTGCTCACTCAGACCGGACGCGAGCAGTGCGTGGGCCAGCTTGCGCTGGGGCGCGGTCATTTTTGCCAGGGGCAGACCCTCGCGGGCCTTGGGTATGTAGTGCCAGTTTTCGCGCTCCGAATTGTTCACGGCGAATTGCGCGGCTTCGCGTTGCTGCTCCGAAAGCGAGTCCAACCAGCGGTTGGCAGAAGCTGCCATCTCGGACGCGGCTTCCTGCGGGGAGTGACAGAACGCGATCCCGGGCAACGCGGCCAACAGGAGTGCAAGCAGCACTCGAACCATGGGGTAGGGCATGCGGTCTTGCTAGTCTAGCGCCGGGATTACTCAAGCAGGCATCCGCGGGGAAGCTGGGCAATGTCCGATGGCTCCCGACCGGGTGGACGCCGGCGGACACAACCGATGCGTGCCGCTGCCGGAGGAGGGCCCGCGTCTCTGCGGGCCGATGGGCAGAGGCGCGAGCCCTCCCGGGAACCGAAGCGGCGCCAGCCCATCACAACCCCCCGCCCCCGTCACTGTTTCGATTTGATTGGAGGGACCGGAGCTTTGATCTCGAAGGGAATCGCCGGGGCAACTCCCAGCAAGGTGGCGGCCTTGGCGGCGTTTGCCTTCTTGCCCGGTCGCTGGCCATATACACTCGCAATCAAGTTTCCCGAGTTAACCGCCGGTGTCCCGGTGGCCTCGCATAGCACGGTGAAAGTGAGCTGACCATTGCGCGCGTGGCACTCCCCGACGCTGATTCCGGCGGGTGGATCGCTGAGCTCGACCTTGAGGTCTTCCACGCCGCGCGGCAGGCCCGGCAGGGCGAGGCGAATCGTGGTGGGTTGTCCCGGCGTCAGTTGTACCCGGGCATTGCTCGTGAGGCGCAAAGGGAGACCGCGTCCGCTCACCATGACCTCCCATGCCTTGGCTGGAACCAGGTGCTTGTAGAGAAACGCCTGCATGGTGTCATCGGCAGCCATGGCCTCGCGCAACACGGGTTTCCCCTGGATGGTGCCCATGCCCACCAGGTGGAGTTGCCCCCCTGGATCGCCGGCGCCGGTCGGGGCCGTCAGCGTCAGCGTGGTGGCGTCCTGGCCGGCGGGAATCACCGCTCCGCTCAGGCGATACCCGCGCGGGTTGTCCCGCAGGGCGAGTTGGATTTCTCCGGTGAAACCATCCTGGCGCAGCGCAAAGACCTTGATCGGGACGCTGGCGCCCGAGGGCCCGTTGACGGCGGAAGGGGTGACGCGGAGTGAAAACTCCGGACGCAGGGGCCGCACCACCAGTCGATAACCGTATTCAGGTCCGCCATGGTGTTGGGTGTCGGTCACGACCAGTTGATAGACACCATCCTGCGGAAGGGTGGCCGTGAGGCGGGAGTCCGCCTGGTGGGTCAGCAAGCCCTCGGCCGGATCTTCAAAGTCGTCGTTGAATGCGATTGATTGCCCATCGGGACCAAGCAGGGCCAGGGCCGAGTCCAAGGGTGAGTCCAGACGCCGGGCAAAAACCTCCGCGACGATCTGCTCACCGGCGTGGCCTCTGACGGGAAAAACATCACTATCGTCGGGCCGGTCGACACGTCCGTTGATGACCAGCGGAGGCGTGAGTGGAGCGGACGCGCCCGAAGCCTCAAATTCGGTTTCGATGACTTCCGGCCAATCATTGATCGAAAAACGGACAGTATTTGAGGGGATGCCCTTCTGTCGCACTGACAGATGAAACATCCCCGACGGACTTCCGCGGGGATCAACCGGCAATTCGGTGGCCGGCAGATTCCACCCCGTCAGCTGCACGGTGGCGGGCTGATCCTTTTTGGTCCCCAGCGGAAACACGCTTTGGATGAACGGCACTTCACCGATCGTCACCCGGTAGACGAAGTCCTCGCGACCGCGGTAGATCGCGTCCTTGATCTCCACGACGTAGTCACCGTCGGCGGGAATTTTGCACACCAGCACGGGATCCGGGCGAAACTGGAAATCGTCGTCGTAGGCCAGCTCCCGTCCTTGGGCGTCCCGCAAGGTCAGGGTCGCCTGAAACCACCCGGGGACCGCGTCCGCCAGATAGGGGATCAATGCCCGCGCACTGGCGGCCACCACGAGCGACTGCCCTTGGCGCGCAGAGAATTGGATGCGGTCAACTTCACCGGCGAGGATCTGCCCGTTCACCACGGCAGGCAGGACGACCGCGATCTGGGTCGGAGGTGCGGCGGAGGGTTGCTGGACGGCGGCACGTTTGCCGCGCGTGACGCCGGGACTCGTCGGCGTCACCACCGGGGCGGTGAACTCCGGCAGGACGCCGACTTGGAACACCAGAGGATTGGAGAGCCCGTTCGGAGATTGGAGCCGCAATTCATGGGCGCCGACCGGTGCGTCCGGCGCGACGGTCACGGTCACCGTGACCGTTTCAGCCAGGGCGGGGCTGGCCTGACGGTTGTTGCCGCGCGCCATTTTCGTCATCAGGTCCTTCAGTTTCTCGCTGTTGGCCGCACTGAAATTCACGGCATCAGCCTTACGTTTGTTTTGCAGTTGCTGGATTTCTTCGCGCAGTGCGACCAACTCCTTTTGGTTGAGCGGCCGCTCGTAACCGGTGATCCGGGCGGTGATGCCGGCGTTGGAGAATCGGACGAGCTGGCTGTCGGTCAGGTTTTGGCCACCGATGGACAATGTGACTTCGCTGCCTTGTTGGGCTCCTGCCGGGTAGACGTAGGCAAGGCGCGGGGCCGGCCGCTGGCCTTGGCTGTTTCCCTGGCCCAAGGCCGGTGGCAGCAAGATCAAAACCACCGTCAGAGCCGCCCCGATGAAAGCTTTCATGGTTGGCGGGGTCAGAGGATGGCGCGAAGCGGACCACCGGCGCCGACGGGAACGGCGCGAATCTTGAGACCCTCCGGATGGGGCAGGTGGGCCTCGGTGGAAATTCCGAGCTGGCCGTAGATCGAGGCGATGAGGTCGGCGGGGTGAACCGGCTGGCCGTCGACTTCCTCGCCGCGGGCGTCGGAGCCCCCGACCACCGAGCCACCACGAAATCCGCCGCCGGCGATCAGGGTCGAGAAGACCTTGCCATAGTGGCCGCGGCCGCCGTTCCAAGGTGCCTCCCAGAGCACTTTGGGCGTCCGGCCAAATTCGCCCCCGGCCCAGACCACGGTGCTGTCGAGCAAGCCGCGTTGGGAGAGGTCTTCGAGCAGGGTGGCGAGGCCCCGATCGAGTTCAGGCAACTGCCGGCGCATGATCTGGAAATGCTGCTTATGGGTGTCCCAGCCCTTGTAATTGACGGTGACGTAGGGCACGCCTTTTTCAACAAGCCGGCGGGCCATCAGGCAGGATTGGCCGAAGGTATTGCGACCATAGCGTTCACGCACGGCGTCGTTTTCGGTGGAAAGATCAAAGACCTTGCCGGCGTCGCCGAGGATCATCTCGTAGGCCTCGCTCTCGCATTGCGCCAGGGCGGCGAGACCCGGATCACCGCTGCGCTGCGCCCGCTCAAAGGTATTCAACCGATGCAGGAGATCACGGCGGGCGCGCTGCTGTTCATCATTGATGCCCGGGGCGACGACGCCTTCGACCACGAAGCGGGCGGCCCCGGGATCCCCACCGGTGGCGAAGGGCTTGTAGCGCGATCCGAGGAAACCGGCCTCGGAGAACCGGCCCTGCAGCTCGGTCAGCACGATGTAGGGCGGCAGCAGTCCCTGGTAGCCGGAGTCATAGCCCTTAAACAATGAGACGACCGAGCCGACGCCAGGGAAGACATCGCGACCCCCGGCGGCCTGGCCGGTCTGCACGAGGTAGGACGCGGTCTCGTGCGAATTCACGTTGTGACTCATGCTCCGGATGAGGGAGTACTTGTCGGCCTGTCGGGCGAGCTGGGGCAGCAGTTCGCCGATGCGGATGCCGGCGACATTCGTCGCGAGCGGTTTGTTCAGCGGTCCGGTGTAATCGCTACCGGCATCGGGCTTGGGATCGAAGGTGTCGAGATGACAGGGTCCGCCCCAGAGCCAGATCTGGATGACCGAGCGCGCCCGCGGCGCGACGGGCGCGCTTTGAGCTGCCGAGGCATAGCGGCTGCCAAGCAACAGGCCGGCGCTGCCCAGCAGGCCGAGCCGGATGGCGTCCCGGCGGCTCATCGGTCCGCCGGCGAGTCCGAGAGTATGCAGTTCATGCTCAAAGCTCCACAGACGGGGATCTTCACTGTGATGGAGCGACATGGAGAAAGGGCGTTGGGGTCAGTGG
>JBDKHE010000347.1:0-9021 GCA_039797805.1 Verrucomicrobiota bacterium | reverse complement strand
CCGCCCGCTCCCACGCCCGGCGCGCGCTGATCCTCGCCCGGCTCGGTGCTGTCAATTTCGCCGCCGAGCACGCCAACCTCGCGCTGCCCCAGCCCGCCGTGCGCGCCGAGGTCATGCTCGCGCGCGCCTGGATGCTCTGGCACGTCGGCGACCTCGAGGCCGCCAACCGTGACGCCGCCCTGGCCACCGGCGCTCCGGCCTGGGCGCTCGCCGAATGGCAGGCCCACCGCGCGAAACACGCTCCCGCCCTCGCCAAGTTCCAGGCCGCCCCGGAGCCCGAGGGTCGTTTCAGCCCCGAATTCCTCGCCTATGTCGAACTCGCCGCCGCGTCGCGCGCCTACGTCCTCGCCGACAGCCTCTACTTCAGCGCCGTCTCGAACCTGGAGATGCAGTTCAACCACGAGCAGAATTTCCCACCCGCCAACCTGCAGCGCGCCCGGCGCGGACTTCGCGATCTCGTGCGTCAGATGCTCGGCGACATCGCGCGGGAACCGGGGGCCACCCGGCTCGCCGCCGTCACCCTCGCCACCGCCCGCGAGGTCTGCACCACGCCCGCGCCCCGGGCGGATTGGGACATTTATCTGCGCCTCGTCGCCGACATCCGCAGCGCGCAGCCCTCCTTCGACTTCGCCCACTACGACCTTCACGGCGACCTCACGCGCGCCGAGAAGGAGTCCGCGCTCGACCCGGCGTGGCGCGAGAGGCTCCAGCCCCTGCTCGCCGATCCGCGCCAGCGTCTCGCTGCCCGCGTCCACCAGACGCTCACCCGCCTTGAGGCCCACCCAGGCACCGGCCTGCTCGCCGAGCCCCTGGACGCCGCGTTCACGCCCGAGCAGCGCGCCGCCCTGCAAGCCTGCGCGAAACTGGTGGAGGAGGAGGACGCCGTCCTCCGCCCGCTCGTGCAGGCGCTCCCCGCCGGCACCGCCGCCGGTCCGCGCGACACCGAGTTCGTCGTTACCGCCGCCAAGCTCCGCTTTCGCCTGGCGTTGCTCGACGGCGACCTCGCCGCCGCCCGGGCACAACTCGCCAAGCTCGAGCAATTCCCCGATGCCGATCCCTCGCTTTCACTCGATGCGTATCGCGCGCAGCTCACCCGGCTCGAATACAGACCCTTCCTCGAGGACTACGCCCGGATCCTCCGCTACCCGCCGGCCGAAGTGCCCGAACAAGACCTCGAAGCGGCCCTCGACTCCGCCGCCTACCTCGACGACCTGCTCAGCGAGCGCCACGGCGACGCCTTCCTCTTCGCGGCGGATCTGCCGCCGGAAACCGCCGCCCTCGTCCGGCAGCTCTGCCACGTCCGGGTGGTGGCCGCGGTGCACACCGGCGCGGTGCTTGCTGCCGAGCGCGCACTGGCGGAGCTCGAGCTCTGGTGCGATCCAAAGAAGCACCCTGCCTTCGCACCTCTCCCCGCCCTCATCGCCGCCGTCACCGCAATCCCCGCCCAGGAGGAGAAACTAACCGCCGAGGAGCAACAGATCTGGACCAATCTCAAGTCCGGCCGGTCCGATCCCTCCTTTCCCAAGCTCCTCCGCGCCGCGATGGAGTCCGATAGCCTCCGTTGGACACCCCACCTGCTCCTGCCCATCGCGCACTGGCGCCTCGGGCAGGACGACCTGGCCCTCGCCGCCATCGCCCGCACCAAGGAACTCGTGCGCCACAACCGGGCTACGCTCGGTACCCTTGATGCCTTGGTCGCCAACAACGACCCCACCACCATCGTCCGCCGCCACATTGCCGCGCTGCAGAAGACCCCGGCGCCCGAAAAAGCCGCCAAGGCGGCGGCCGTCCGCAAGGATCTCAACGCCCTGCTGCAGAACCTCGCCGTCTACTTCTGCGGGGGCCAGCGCCTCGAGCTGAGGAAACTCCCGCCCAACGCCACCCGTGTCTACGCCTTCTGCGTCGCCGGCCTGGTGCAATGCCGGCTGGCGGAAAACCGCCTTTCCGGGGCGATCGACCTGCTCAGCACCCTTGAGAATCTCGGCCACGCCGAGCCGCTCGCCCTCGCCCGGCCGGCCGTCGAGGACTTTGCCTTCACCAATGACCTGCCCGACGAAGCCGCCCGCGCCACCTGGCGCCGGTTGCTCGATCCCGGCGTGATAGCCTCCGCCCAAATCAGCTCCGCCCTCGAGCAACTCAAGCCCGCCTCCGACGCCGGCTCGATTTCCGCCGGAATGATCGCCGTCCTCGCGCCCTACCGCAACGGCAACGACCGCCAAGCGCGCTCCAACCTCGCCATGCTTCAACGGCTTTACGGTCGCAACCGGGCCGTCGCGGCCCAGCTCCGGCAGCTCAGCAAACTCCTCGACACCACTGCCGGGTCGGCCGCCCTTGATTTCAACGAGAGCATCGACTCACTCCTCGAGCGCCGCCGCAACCTGCACCAGACCTCCGTCAACTACAAGGACGCCAACTTCGATGCCCTCGCCGAGGCCTACAATGGCGGCTACTCCACCCCGGAACTTCGCCACCTCGAGGCCCTCTGCCGCGACGTCGATGCCATCACCGCCCAGATCGAGGCCGTCGAGGCCCGCCAGCGCGCCCAACGTGACGAAACCCGGCGCCAGCTCGATTCCGTCCGTCAGGAGGTCTACGCCACGCTCCGCCGCCTGATGCAGCTCTAAGCCCCACTTTTTGACCCCTATGCGCCTCGCCTTTCTCCTCGTCGCGGTTTTGCCGCTCCTCGCCCGCGCCGCCCTCCCGCTGCCCGACACTCCCACCGTCACCGATCTCGAGGAGTTCCAGCTCACCTGCCAAAGCCTGCAGGCCACGCTCAGCCTGATGGAAAGCACCGGCCAGAAGGAAAAGGCCGCCGCCCTGCGCACCCAGCTCTGGGAACGCTACGATGCCGAGCTCTTCGCCCGCCGTTGCGCGCTCGCCGACCTGAGCCTGGCCGCACTCAATCCGTTCATCCCCGCCGGAGAACGCAAAGCCGCCGCCGACTCCCTTGGCTCGACCGTCGCGCAGATCGCGCGACTCTCCACCTTCCCCGTGCCCGATGCCGCCGATCGCGTGCGCGCCCTGGAGCTCGCCGGCCAGCGCCCCTCGGACTTCGACCGCGAACGTGCCGACACGCACGCCACACTGAAAAACATCCGCGAACAGCTCGCCCGCGAATCCCTCTCCCACCCGGAGGTCACGCAACTTCTCCGCGATCTTGTCGCCCAACTCACCCGTGCCGCCGCCGCCAAGCAACCTATTGGCCCCATCCTCGCCCAGGCACGCGAACTTCCGACCTCCGGCGACGCCTACAAGAATCTCACTCAGAGATTCGCCGAACCGGACGTGATCGAGGCGCTGTTCTACCGCACTGGCGAGTCCCTCGCCCTGGAAGCCACGCTCACCGCCCTCATCGAAGCCGATCCCGCGAACGCCACCTTCTGGCTCGCCCGCGCCCGCGCCCGTCAGCAACTGGGCTGGCGCGCCGGCGCCACGCTCGACCTGACCGTCGCCGTCAACCTCACGCCCAACCCGCCCGGCTCCGAGGCCCTCACCAAGCTCCTCAAGGAAACCCCCGTCTCGGTTGCCGCCGTCTGCCAAGAGTGGGTCAGCCCCGAGAATGCCAACGAAGTCATGCGCCTGCACCGCATGGCGCAGATGGGCGACTTGCCCATCACGGAACTCGCCCCCGCCCTCGAACGCACGGCCCGCGCCGCCGTCCGCAACCGGGCGCGCCGCCTCTACGCCACCAGCTTTGTCAACAAGCCCGAGATCCGCGCCCGCGCCATCCCGCTCATCGCCGAGGCCAATCCCGTGCCGCCGGGCCTCTTCCCCTTTGTCGGCCCGGAACTCGGCCAGCAATACGAGGCCGAACTCGCCGCCGCGGGCAACGACGGCGCCAAGCATATCGCCATCCAGCAGCGCTACGCCGCCCTCTTCGGTGTCACGGAAGCCTTCTGGTATCGCCAGATCACGCTCCTGCTCGGCGCCGGGCAGAATGCGGCCGCCTTCGCCGCCACCGACGTCGCCGGCGCGATGTTCTCCGAAGCCGCGTGGATCAAGGAGGCGAGGGAAAAGGCCGATCCTGTGAAGCCGCTCCCGGCCACGGAAAAGAACTGAGCCACCCCATGCCCCTCTTCGCCTTCTATCAGGAAGTCCGCCTCATCCGGCCGGCCCCCCACAACCGGGCCTTGGCGGGACGCACCGGCGTCATCCTCGGCATCGGCGATGCCCCCGGTCTGCCGGCCAGCTATGGCATCAGCTTCGAGGGTGAGGAACAAATGGTCTGCTGCGAGGAACCGGAACTCGAGGCCACCGGCCGCCAGTTCCGTCGCGAGGATTTCTACGACGACACCAAGGCGGTCCGCGTGCGGGTGGATCGCGACGGCCGCGGCCACCTCGCCTGAATTTGCCCATGCTCCGCCTCCTGACTCTCCTCGTCGCCCTTGGTGTCAGCCTCGCCGCCGCCCCGCGGATCGAGCAGAACCACATCGTGCTGGATGCCGCGTTCACTTTCGCCGGCGACTCGGCGGAACCGGCCGGGGCCACCGACGAGGCCGTCCGGCAGCTGGCCGCGTTTCTCGCCGAGAAACCGGCGCTCACGCTGGTGCGCCTTGAAGGCCATGCGCCGGATCAGGCGCTGTCCGAACAGCGCGCCCTCGTCATCGCCCGCCTCTTGGTCGCGGCGGGCATCGCCTGCGAACGCCTGCTGCCCGTGGGTTTCGGCGCCACGAAGCCCGTCGCCGCGCCGCGTGAAGCGGCCGCCAACACCCGCCTCGAAATCCATGTCGCCGCCCTGCGCGGCCGGCTCATCGGTGGAATGCCGGCCGACGCCGGCGGCCAGGTGGCCGGCAAGCCCTGCGCCCCCTGAGCGCGCCTCAACGCGCCCAGCGGTTGAACGCCTCGCGCTTCAGCCCGCTGCGCTCAAACGCCTCACCGAATGTCACCGGCCAGCCGTCGCGGCTGCCCCCGTGCGTCCACTTCCAGCAGAGCCGCTCGCGCTCGGCACGCCGGTAGCGCGCGCTCACCGGCCCGCCCTGGAGCGCCGCGGCGGCGTTGCGGGTGAACTGGAACCACTCCCACCACGAACCCTTCGCGTCGGCCAACCGGTGCTGTTTCGACGGAGCCCAGCCTTCGCCCGCGAGGTCGGACGCCAGATGGACACGCTGCACGCGCAGCCAGACGAGAAAATTGGCGAACCCCGTCGCATTGTTCGTCTGCAGGCAGGCCAGCGCATGATCCTGGGCATCCCCCTCGATCATCGCGCTTTCGCCGTTGTCGCTCGCCTGCCACCAACCACCGAGGAAACCCGGCTCCCGCTCCAGCTTCGCCAGCAACTCTGCGGGCGAACGCTCCGTGTCACGCAGCTTAAAGATGTCGCCATTCCACACGGCCACCTCGCCCCAGCCGCTGCTCGCAAACTCCTTCCGGTCCGCGGCCGCCCGCGCCGCCTCATCGGTGAAACACGCCAGCACGCAGCCCTCAAACTCCTCGCCATCGAAAACGGGGTCGGCCAGTCCGGGCTCCGCGCTGTAGGGCGCCACCTCGATGCCGCACGGCGCCAGTTCGTGACGCAGTCGCTCCGTCCATCCTGCCGCCCGCGCGTGAAACGCTGCCCGCTCCGCGTCGGACCAACGGGCCTCAAAGACGCTGTCGTTTTCGAAATAGTGGCTCTCCAACTCGGCCTGGAGTCCTGCGCCCTCTGCGGTCAGCGTCGCGGATAGGGCCACCTGCCCGAACTCCACCGCCGAGGTCCACCGGGCGCGCGCCTCCGCATCGTCCGCCCAGAGACAGACACCGGCGCCGTATTCGAAGTTCACGCGTATCCGCATGCGGGCACAATGCATCCGGCAAGAGGCTGGCCAAGCGCGATCCCGGTGGAGAGCCTACGCAATTCTGCGTAGGGCGGGCCGGGTTCTGTGCGCCTGCCGTGCGAAAATCTCCGTGCCTTTTGCGTGGGCGCCCGCTTTCCTGTCCGACCGCCATGCGCCAGCCCACTTCCGACCTTCGCATCCGCACCGCCCGCCCGCTTCTCTCCCCCGCCATTCTGGAGGAGGACCTGCCGCTGGCCGAGTCCGGCGCCAACCTGGTTGATCGTGCCCGCCAGGGCATCACGGACATTCTCCACGGCCGCGACGACCGTCTGGTGGCCGTCGTCGGACCCTGTTCCATCCACGACCCGAAGGCTGCGTTGGAATACGCGCACAAGCTCAAGCCCGTGGCCGAGCGCCTCGCCGCGGATCTGCTCGTCGTCATGCGCGTCTATTTTGAAAAGCCCCGCACAACGGTCGGCTGGAAAGGCCTGATCAACGACCCGAAGCTCGACGGCAGCTTTCAGGTCAACACGGGCCTCCGTCTCGCCCGCCAGCTGATGCTCGACATCAACGCCGCCGGCCTCCCCATCGGCACCGAGTTCCTGGACACCACACTCGGCCAATACTACGCCGACCTCGTGTCCTGGGCCGCCATCGGTGCCCGCACAACCGAGAGCCAGATCCACCGCGAGCTCGCCTCGGGGCTCTCCATGCCGGTCGGTTTCAAGAACCGCACCGACGGAGACCTGCAAGTCGCCGTGGACGCCATCGTCTCCGCCCGGCACCCGCACTGCTTTCCCTCTCTCACGCGCGAGGGTGCCCCGGCCGTCCTCGCCACCACGGGCAACCCCGACTGCCATCTCGTGCTGCGTGGCGGCACGCAGAGCGGACCGAATTTCTCAGCGTCTGATGTCGCCCGGTCCGTGGAACTCCTCACGGCCGCCCACGCCCTGCCGACCGTGATGATCGACTGCAGCCACGGCAACAGCGGTAAGAAGCACGACCACCAACCCGCCGTCGCCGCCGAGGTGGCGGCGCAGGTCGCGGCGGGCTCGCGCGCCATTCTCGGCGTGATGATCGAAAGCAATCTGATCGGCGGCACCCAGAAGCATGAGCCCGGTCGCACGCTCACCTACGGCCAGAGCATCACCGACGCCTGCCTCGCCTTCGGCGAGACCGTGCCGGTCCTGGAGAAACTGGCGACCGCCGTGGCCGCGCGCCGGCAAACCCGCTGATCGATCGCGTTGGTGCGAAACAACGAATTCCCTCGCCAAGCCGCGCGGGCGTTTTCAGAAATTACGCAATGACCCGCCGGTCGCCTGCCATGTTTTTTCCCGGAGCCCTCGTCGCCCTGCTGCTGACGCTGTTGGCCGGCTGTGCCAGTGAGACAAAAAAACCTGTAGAAAAACCCAAGCCCGCTGCCCCCGCCCCTGCCGCGCCGAAACCGGAAATCCCACCGGAAAAGCTGCCGCCCGTCATGTTCGGCATCGACGTATTGGAAGCCGACGGTTTCAAGGCCATCGCCGGCAAACGCATCGGTCTGCTTACGCACCGCGCCGGCGTGAACCGCCGCGGCGAGAGCACGATCAACGTGCTGTTGCGCTCGCCGCAGTCGAAACTCGTCTGCCTGTTCGCCCCGGAGCACGGCCTCGACGGCCAGATCAAGGCCTCGACCAATTACGATGATTCGGTGCACCAGCCCACCGGACTCCCGATCTATTCCCTCTACGGCAAAAACAAGCGCCCCACCCCCGCCCAGCTCAAGGGGCTCAACGCCGTGCTCGTCGACCTGCAGGACATCGGCGTGCGCTCCTACACCTTCATCAGCTGGATGCGTTACACGATGGAGGCCTGCTTCGAGGCCGGCGTGGAGGTCATCATCCTCGACCGGCCCAACCCGCTCGGCGGTCTCAAGGTCGACGGCCCGCCGCTCGACGCCGAATGGATGACCGACGTCGGCGCGTTCCGCGTGCCCTACGTCCACGGCCTGACCATGGGCGAATTCGCCACCATGGCCAAACAGGCGCCCCGCGTGCTTGCCCTCTCCAGCGACAAGGTCCGCGAAAAGGGCAAACTCACCGTGATCCCCTGCCGTGGCTGGACCCGCAGCATGCGCTGGCCGGAGACGGGCCTCACCTGGGTCGCCACCTCGCCGATGATCACCAGCTACGACGCCATCATCGGCTACGCCATGATCGGACTCGGCTGCGAGCAGACGCCTTGGCGCCAGGTGGCCCTCCCCGCCGCGCAGACCAACCCGCTGCCGATCCGCGGAATCACTTTCCCCAAGAAGACCGCCGATGAGATCATCGCCGCGATGTCCGCCTACAAGATTTCCGGGATCCGCTTTGTGAAGCGCGAGAGCAAGACGGCAGAAGGCAAACCCCTCGTTGGCGCCTTCATCGAGGTGACCGATTGGGAGGCCTGGCACCCGACCGAACTCTCCTTCTACATGCACAAGCAGGCGGAGAAATGGTCGACCGTAAAACTGTTCGCCACGCTCACCACCGCCCAGCAGCGCACCTTCCAGATCCACGTCGGCTCCACCGCTTGGTACGACGCCCTGAAGCGCGACGGCATGCGGGTGGACGTAGCCCCCTTCCTGAAAAACTGGAGCGAGCGCGCCGCAGTCTATCAGCAGCAGGTCAAGAAGTACTGGCTCTACCCCTGATAGCTATTTCGATTGCCCGGCTGCTCCGCCCTTGGCGACCCACTGCTCGTAGCCGGCCCGGGGCATGAATTTCAGCGAGGCGGAGTTGATGCAGTAGCGCAGGCCGGTTGGCCGCGGACCATCGTCAAAGACGTGGCCAAGGTGGCTGCCGCACACGGCGCAATGGGACTCGACGCGCACCATGCCGAAACTTACGTCACGCTGCTCACCGACAAACGCCTTTTCGATCGGCTGCCAGAAGCTCGGCCAGCCGGTGCCGGAATCGAACTTCTGCCGCGCGTCAAACAAGGGAGTGTCGCAGCCGACGCAAAAATAGACGCCGTCGGCGTGGTTGTCCCAATACGCATTGCGGAAAGGCGCTTCCGTGCCCTGCTGACGCGCCACGCGGTATTGGTCGGGCGTCAGCCGTGCCCGCCACTCGGCGTCGGTGCGTTGCACCTTCACCTTGCTCATGTCGATGACGACGTTGGAGGGAAGTCCGCAGGCGGAGATCTCCCCGGGCTTGCACTCGAGCGCGTCCTTGGCCTTGGAGGTCTTGGAGGATGTCATGGATTGGGATTGGGCGTGCGTGGCGATCGCGAGCACCGCCAACACCGC
>JBDKHE010000346.1:0-6096 GCA_039797805.1 Verrucomicrobiota bacterium | reverse complement strand
GTGGTGAAATCGAGGAACCGGGCCAGCTGGGGCCGGATGCAGTCGAGATTGTGCTGCAGCTGCTCGGGTGTCTGGAGGTTGCGCTCGTCGGACTTGCCGGACGGATCGCCAACCATGCCGGTGGCCCCGCCGGCGAGGGCGATGGGGTGGTGGCCGGCCAGTTGGAAGCGGCGGAGGGCGAACAACGGCACGAGATTGCCGACGTGGAGGGAGTCGGCGGTGGGGTCAAAGCCGCAGTACAGCGTGGTCGGTCCTTCGGCGAGGCGCTTGGCAAGGGCTTCGCGATCGGTGCTATCGGCGTAGAGGCCACGCCAGTCGAGTTCGTTGAGGATGTCGGCCATGGGAGGCAAAGAGCTAAGGCCCGGGGGGGCGGAAGTGACAAGGATCAAGTGACCGGGAGAGCAGAACCCTCGGGGTGGCAAATCGGGGCATGAGCTCACCAGGGAAGCCCAAGGCACCGGGTGCGGCGCTTCGGCATCTAATGCAGGCCATACGTCATTCAGTAATACGCCTGATAAAGACGCAAAAGGGATTGCCCGATGGACTTAGGAGGTTCTAATGATTGGTTTCCTCGCGACGGATGATCCGCCGCTCACACAGAAACCCTCTTCCTCCACTACCATGCCACTCGCCATCGGTTCCAAAGCCCCTGATTTCACCCTCAAGTCGAAGGCCGCAGACGGTCTCAAGGACGTCAAACTGAGCGACTATGCTGGCAAGCAGGTCGTGATTCTCTTCTTCCCGCTGGCCTACACCGGCGTCTGCACCCAGGAAATGTGCGACCAGACCGCGGGTCTTGGTGAATACGAAAAGCTCGGCGCCTCGGTCCTCGCGATCAGCGTGGACAGCCCCTTTGCGCAGGAAGCCTGGGCCAAGGCCAATGCGATCAAGATTACCCTGCTTTCCGATCTCAACAAAACCGTCACCAAGGCCTACGACGTGTTGTTCCCGATGCTTGCCGGGGTGGGTGACACCTCGGCGCGCGCCGCCTTCGTCGTCGGCAAGGATGGCGTCATTAAGTACGCCGAGCAGACCCCGACCCCGAAGGACCTCCCGAATTTCGCCGCCATCAAGGCCGCCCTGGCGAAGTAACGCCCATGCGGCGCGCGGCGTCCCCGCGAGTCCGCCTCCGCGACCGCCCGGTCATCCATCGCGAATCCATAATCCCAAACGAAAATCCTGTGAGCCTCCCGAATCCCTTCAACACCCTCCAGACCTTCGCGCCTGGCAAGAAGTTCTACTCCTTGCCGGCCCTTGAACAAGCCGGCTTCAAGGTGTCGCGCCTGCCCGTGAGCATCCGCCTCGTCCTCGAGGCCGTGCTGCGCAATTGCGACGGCAAGCGCGTGCTCGAGTCGAACATCCGCGAGCTCGCGGCCTGGAAGCCGACGGAGGCCCGCACCGCCGAGATTCCGTTCGTGGTCGCGCGTATCGTGCTGCAGGATTTCACCGGCGTACCGCTGTTGGTGGATCTCGCCGCCATGCGCTCCGCCGTGGCGAAGATGGGCAAGAATCCCAAGATCATCGAACCGCTCGTGCCGGTGGATCTCGTGGTCGATCACTCGGTGCAGGTCGATTTCGCCGGCTCGGCCGAGGCCATGCAGAAGAACCTCGACCTCGAGTTCACGCGCAACCGCGAGCGCTACCAGTTCCTGAAGTGGGGCATGCAGGCCTTCGACACCTTCAAGGTCGTGCCCCCGGGCATCGGTATTGTCCACCAGGTCAACCTGGAGTTCCTTGCCAAGGGCGTGCTGAACCAGGGCGAGGTCTATTACCCGGACACGCTGGTCGGCACGGATTCGCACACCACGATGATCAACGGCATCGGCATCGTCGGCTGGGGCGTGGGTGGCATCGAGGCTGAGGCCGGCATGCTCGGTCAGCCGGTTTACTTCCTGACGCCCGACGTCGTAGGCGTGCATCTCACGGGTGCGCTCCGCGAGGGCGTCACCGCCACGGATCTGGCGCTCACGGTCACGCAGCTCATGCGCAAGACGAAGGTCGTCGGCAAGTTTGTTGAGTTTTTCGGGCCGGGCGCCGCCGCCCTGCCGGTCGTGGATCGTGCGACGATTGCGAACATGGCCCCGGAGTACGGTGCGACCATGGGCTTCTTCCCGATCGATGCGGAGTGCGCGACCTATCTCCGCGCCACGGGCCGCGACGAGTCTGCGGTGGCGACCTACGAAGCCTACTACAAGGCCCAAGGGCTCTGGGGCATCCCGCAGAAGGGCCAGATTGATTACTCCCAAGTGGTCGAGATCGACCTCGGCAGCGTCGTCCCGAGCGTGGCGGGCCCGAAGCGCCCGCAGGACCGGATCGAGTTGCAGAACCTCAAGAAGGAGTTTGTCGGCACGTTCTCGAAGCCCGTGACCGAGGCCGGATTCGGCAAGAAGGCCGAGGAATTCTCCACGGTGAAGGCGGACATCGCCGGCACCAAGATCGGTCATGGTTCCGTGCTGATCGCGGCGATCACCAGCTGCACCAACACGTCGAATCCGAGCGTCATGCTGGCGGCCGGCCTGCTCGCCAAGAAGGCGGTGGCCAAGGGACTGAAGACGAACCCCGTGGTGAAGTCCTCGCTCGCCCCCGGCTCGCGCGTCGTCACCGACTACCTCGACAAGACCGGTCTCACGCCGTACCTGGACCAGCTTGGCTTCCAGACGGTCGGCTATGGTTGCACGACCTGCATCGGCAATTCCGGCCCCCTTGCTGCGCCCGTTGAGGAGGCGGTCGTCAAGAACGACCTCGTTGCCGCATCCGTACTCTCCGGCAACCGCAACTTCGAGGCCCGCGTGCACCAGAACATCAAGGCCAACTTCCTGATGTCGCCGCCGCTGGTCGTGGCCTTTGCCCTCGCCGGCCGGGTCGACATCGACCTGTCGACCGATCCCATCGGCAACGGCACCGACGGGAAGCCGGTTTTCCTCAAGGATATCTGGCCCACGCTGCAGGAGGTTCGCGACCAGATGCAAGCCGCGCTCAAGCCCGAGGTGTTCCGCAAGCTCTACAGCAATTTCGCCGAACAGAACCCGAAATGGAACGAGATCCCCTCGACCGCGGGCAATGTCTACGCGTTCGACGCCAAGTCGACCTACATTCAGGAGCCGCCGTTCTTCACGAACTTCGGCCTGACACCCGGCGCGATCGCCGAGATCAAGGGCGCCCGCGCCCTCGGCGTGTTCGGCGACTCCGTCACGACCGACCACATCTCGCCCGCCGGCGCCATCAAGAAGAGTTCGCCCGCCGGCAAGTACCTGCTTGATAACAGCGTCGCCTTCGAGGACTTCAATTCCTACGGGTCGCGCCGCGGCAACGACCGCGTGATGACGCGCGGTACCTTCGCCAACGTCCGCATCAAGAACCTGATGCTCGGCGGCAAGGAAGGCGGCAATACCATCGGACCCGATGGCACCGAGACCTCGATCTATGATGCCTCCATGGCCTGGCAGGCGAAGGGCGTGCCCCTGATCATTCTGGCCGGCCAGGAATACGGCACCGGTTCGTCCCGCGACTGGGCCGCCAAAGGCACCAACCTGCTCGGCGTGAAGGTCGTCGTCGCCCAAAGCTTCGAGCGTATCCATCGCTCCAATCTCGTCGGCATGGGCGTGCTTCCGCTCCAGTTCAAGGAAGGGACCACCGTCCAGACGCTCAAGCTGGACGGGTCTGAGACCTACGATGTCGTGGGCCTGACCTCGGCGATCAAGCCGCAACAGGACCTGGTGCTCAAGATCACCCGCAAGGACGGCACGGTGGAAAACGTCGCGGTGCGCTGCCGTATCGATACGCCCATTGAGATCGAGTACTACCAGCACGGCGGCATTTTGCCTTATGTGCTGCGCCAGATCGTGGCCGCCAATTGAATCGCCCAAGCCCTCTCTTGCCAGTTCCCGTCTAACCAACCCAGAGTCCCGAAACCGCTAAAGGTGCGTCTGCTTGCTCCGATAGTGGTGGATTAGGACCGCTGGAACTCTGCGATATTCCATTCATGCCTGAAACCTCCCCTCCAGTATTCCTGGTAGACGCCTATGCCGATCCGATCGTCGTGCGGATAGCGGGCCGGGCCTCTTTCCTCAACAGCGGGGGCCTGAAGGATTTTTTCAGTGAAATGATCCGCCAGGGGAAGTCGCGGTTCGTGCTGGATTTCAAGCAGTGCGCCAGCATGGACAGCACTTTTCTGGGCGTTCTGGCCGGCGCGGCCATTGAGCTGCGTCGCAAGGGCGACCAGGGCAGCCTGACCCTCGTCCGGGTGGGGGAGCGCAATCTCGAGCTCATTCGCAACCTCGGACTGCATCGATTGGCCACCGTTGATGCGGGTGGCACCGCGGCCGAAGGGACCGGCACGGCCCAGGCCCTCACGTCGCAGGCGCGCTCGGAGATCGAAAACGCCCGCATGGTCCTGGAAGCGCATGAAAACCTGATCGCGGCCGATCCGGACAACGCCGCCAAGTTTCAGGACGTGCTGGCTTTCCTGCGCAACCAGCTGGAAAAGCGGTAGCCCCGGACGCGACCCCGAAGGGACGTTGCCGGTGCCGACATGTTAAATCTTCAACCCCGCGGTATCCCATGATGTTCTTCCTCCTGGGGGCTTTCCTGAGCGCAGCGGTCGTGTACTCGTTCTATTGGCGGGCGCAGCGCGAGGCCGCGCTGTTGGAGGAGGAAAAGCAGGGACTGCTGGAGGAACGGCAGATCGTGATCGATTACATGCACACGATGGTGGATGCCGTGGGGGAGCGCCTGCCCCGTGACGAGCTTTTCCAGCGCATCGTCCATGCGGCCATCCTCAGTACCGGGGCATTGAGCGCGTGCATCTTTGAGCGGGACGCCCACAACCAAATGCGCGGCGTGGCCGTGGAAGGCCTGTTCCCGCCGCACCGGCCGATTCCCGATACGCAACGCATGAAAATGGGAACGCGGGCGAAGTTCATCGAACAGGTGCTCAAGTCGGAATCCTTTCCCGTGGGCGAAGGGCTTGTCGGCCGGGTGGCGGCCACCGGTCAGGGCGAACTGATCGGCAATGCAGCCGCAGATCCGCGCATCGTGCGGCATGAAGACCAGGCCCTGCAGGTGCGCTCGGTCATCGCGGCACCGATCATGGTCCGGAAGAAACTCATCGGCGTGCTCTGCGTGTGCAATCCCGCCGATGCCCGGCCTTTCAACGAAACGGATTACTCGCTGGCGGAGGCCCTGGCCGAGCAGGCGGGTCTGGCCGTGCATAATGCCGATTTCCTGGCGCTGCAGGTCGACAAGCAAAGGCTCGACCTTGACCTCGCCCTGGCGAGTGAGATCCAGCAGATGCTGCTGCCCCGGACGATGCCGGCGGTGGGCGGGCTGGACATCGACGCACGGTATCTCGCGGCGCAGAAAGTCAGTGGCGACCTCTACGATGTATTCGAACTGGGGCAGGGCCGGCTGGGACTCGCCGTCGCCGACGTGTCGGGCAAGGGGGTCTCGGCTTCCTTGCTCATGGCAATCTGCCGCACGGCGCTCCGCCAGATTGCGCCGAGTCACCTGTCGCCCGCGAAAGTGCTTTCGGCGCTGAACCGCACGCTGACCGGCGACATGCGGGAGGGCGCCTATATCACGATGATCTACGCCGTGGTGGACGTCGCGCAGAATTCCCTGGTGCTGGCCCGGGCGGGTCATGAGAAGCCGCTGCTTTCCCGGCGCGACCCCCGGACGGGCGCCTTTTCGAGCGATTTCCTGGGCAGCGAAGGCATGCCGTTGGGCCTGGTCGATGCCGACCTTTTCGACGAGGCCATCGAGGACAAGGCCGTGGATTCCCAGCCCGGCACCACACTGCAACTCTACACCGACGGCCTGACCGAGGCACCCAATGCGGAGGACAAGGAGTTTGGCGGGGCCAGGTTGGCCGACGCCTTGCGGGCCGCGCACTCGGGCACGGCGCTTGAGGTCAATGACGCCATCCTGCAGGCAGTGCAAAATTTCACCGGTACAGGTGAGCTGCGGGACGATTACACGTTGCTGACGGTGAAACGGCTGTGAGCCGGACGGGCTCGGAAACCGCCCTCCGCCCGGGCTGACCCCATTCCCGTGAACGCGGGCGCGCGTGGCGCCGGTCACGAGAGGCGGAGACAACCG
>JBDKHE010000345.1:0-7319 GCA_039797805.1 Verrucomicrobiota bacterium | reverse complement strand
GTGGCGGGAGTATTCATTGGAGGCGGCCCGGAAAATCTCATACCGTGTGGCAGTATGGAGGCAAGCGTCGGGCTTTTGACGGGAGTGAAGACCAGGCAGGCGTGGTGCGTCTTCGTCGCTGCGCTCACGGAGGTTTTTGCCGGCAGCTTGCTGGGAAGGTCCTGGCGCGGGCGGTAACGTCCATCCGAGGGATGCAGCAAGTCAGGGTGAAGGGGGATCCGGCGGAAGACGCCGTGTCTGATCTCTCGCGGCTTTCCCACAAGGTTGTCCCAGCTCACAACGGCCCGCGCTTGTCTTGCGCGTGGCAATAGTCATGGAAGGATGCATGCCCATGCCCGACCCACACGTTGCGAGTTGCCGCGGCGACTGAACTTCCGCGTTGGACTAGTATTTCCCAGATGCCGATTGTCACTACTCTCAACTTCTCAGGACGAACCGAAGAGGCCCTGAAATTCTACACGGCAGCACTTGGTGCCGAAACGGTGTTTCTGATGCGGTTCCGGGAGAGTCCGGACCAGAGATTCGCTCAGGCAGGGATGGAAGACCTGATCTTCCACGCCACGTTTCGGATAGAAGGTACTGAGTTCATGGCGAGCGACGTCGGATACTCAAAGACGCAGGGCCCGACGCCATTCTCGGGATTCTCGCTGGCCCTGCAATTGAGCTCGGTCGAAAAGGCCAAACAGATCTTCTCCATACTCAGCAACGACGGGCGGGTGGTAGTGCCCTTTGCGGAATCCGCCTTCACGTCCTGGTATGGTGTGGTTTTGGACCGCTTCGGAGTTTCGTGGAAAATCAACGTCGATCCCCAGAATCGCTGACCGCGAGGTGCCAGGTGATGGATCCCCGCCGCTTGCGGAGGGCATCGGGGTGGAAGCGTTGATTCCCAATCCGGCGAGTTGGTGCATCGCAGTGAGTGCGAACGGGCTCTGCTCCAAGAGCTAGGGGGACTGATGATGTGCCACCGAGCCCTGGAGCGATCAAGGTTCATCGTGGCGACGGTGGCCGGCAGCGGTGTTAACCGGGATTCATTTTGAGGCGAGGAGCCGCCCGTACCGTTTTCCGTAAAGCTTCCAGCCAAAGTTCGGGAATATTTGAACGAATTCGGGTTGAGACCGTCTGTATTCGCGTACCCCTATGATCCCATGCATTTTGTTTCCAGCCCTGAGCGTGGTCCTCGTGTTGCTTGTCTTGGTGGACTGCCAGGCCTGTGGACCCGATTGACGGCGCCTTTGGGCCGTTGAGTTGATTTTAAGCTGGGTACCCAGTCTGCGAGAAATGCGTGCGTGGGTGTAGCGGGCTGGGATTGATGTGGTCACGCGACGCCGAGGCGTTTCTCGGAGACATAGGAGAGGGGTTTGCCTTGTTTGCGGGTGGTGGCGCGAAGGCTGCGGAGTTCATGGCATGACAGCGGGGGCGCCGTCGCTCCAAAAGAGCAAGCCCGCCCGGAGGTCGGGCTCTACCGGCGTTGAATTTGGAAGCGGCCTCGCGGGAGTTTGGCTCTCCACACAATGAGCCTTAGAATCGGGGTAGGAAGCCTCTCCTGCAGCTCTGTGCGCTCCGTGTCCTCTGGGTTAAACGGTATTACCAACCGAAGGTCCGCTTGATGCGCAGTTCGTCGTAGAGGTCGTTGGGCAGTTCCTGAAGGAAGCGTGACGGTTGCAGCATCATGCCGCCGGGGCCGGGGCGGCTGGCTACTCTCGGGTAGCTGATGTAGAGTTCGTTCTTGGCTCTCGTGACGGCGACGTAGAAGAGGCGGCGTTCTTCCTCGAAGTCGCCGCTCTCGATGGTGCGGTAGCCGGGGAACTGGCCTTCGGCGGCGCCGATGAGGAAGACGACGTCGTATTCGAGGCCCTTGGCCTGATGGATGGTCGTGAGCTTGATGCACTCGGTGTCGGGCTGGATCTCGCGGTCGCTGGTCTCGCCGTTGAGGAGCAAGATCTGGGCGAGGAGCTCCGACATCTGGGTGAACTGGCCGGCGAAGCCAATGAGGCCCTTCAGTTCCTCGATGCGGTCGATGTAGTCGGCGTATTCGCCCTTCATGTAGTCGCCGTACCAGCCCTCGATGGCGACGGCGACGGCGTCGGCGGGTTTCTCGTCGTTCATCGCATCGTAAACCTGGCGGAGCGAGGCGCAGAAGCTGGGCCATTCGTCCTTGGCGTCCTTGGCGACCTTGCTGGTGACGTCGTCGGTGCTGAGGGCGTCGATGAAGTTCTGCTGCATGAGCCGCGCGTGATCGAGGGCGGCGGCGTAGATCTTCTGGGCGCCTTTCTCGCCGACCTTGGGCAGCAGCACGGCGATGCGGTTCCAGGCGGAGGTATTGGAAGGGTTGTAAACGAAGTTGAGGATGGCGATCAGGTCGCGCACGTGCTGGCGCTCGAAGAATTTCACACCACTGGTGATGGTGTAGGGCACGCCGGCGCGGGTGAGGGCGAGCTGCATCTCGAGGGCGAGGAAGTGGGAGCGGTAGAGGATGGCGATCTCGTTGGGCGAGACCCCCTCGTCGCTGACGAGGGACTGGATGCGCTTCATGATGAAGGCGGCCTGTTCCTTGTCGTCCATGGCCTGGATGACGGCGGGTTTCTGGCCATGCTTGCGGGCGGCGCGGAGTTCCTTGTCGAAGTGGCGGCCCTTGGGCTGGCAGTTGAGCACGCCGTTGGCAAAGGCGAGGATCTCGGGAGTGGAACGGTAGTTGGTCTCGATGCGGTGGATGACCGTGCCGGCGTGGCGCTCCGGGAACGACATGATGTTCTCGAAGTCGGCGCCGCGCCACGAGTAGATGCACTGGGCGTCGTCGCCGACGGCCATCACGCGGTGGTGTCCGGCCAGCTTGTCCACGAGTTGGGCTTGGATGGTGTTGGTGTCCTGGTATTCGTCGACGAGGACGTGGCGGAAGCGGTGGTTGAAATACTCGGCGATATCGGGCTTCTCGGTCAGCAGCTGGAGCCAGAGTTCGAGCAGATCGTCGTAGTCAACGACCTTGTCCTCGCGCTTTTTCCTAGCGTAGGCGGCGGCGAAGGCGGGGAAGCGGTAGGCGACCTCGGCGTATTGGGGGAAGTTGCGCTCGACCGTGTCGGGGATCGAAAGCTGGGTGTTGCGGGCGAGGGAGAGGACGCTGAAGAGCGGACCCGGACGGGGATTGGTCTTTTCCTTGAAGAAGAGCTTGTCCTCGGACTCGACCGCTTGCTTGAGGAGGGTTTCGGACTCGTCGGCGTCGAGGATGGTGAAGTTCTTGGGCAAGCCGATGGCATCACCGTACATGCGCAACGCGCGGTTGCCCAGGGAGTGGAAGGTGCCGCCCCAGAAGCGGCCGGGTTCGTAGCCGGTAAGGTCCTGGACGCGGTGGAGCATCTCCTTGGCGGCCTTGTTGGTGAAGGTGAGGAGGAGGATCTCGCCGGGTTTCACGCCCTGGGACAGGAGGTAAGCGACGCGGTAGGTGAGGGTGCGGGTTTTGCCGGAGCCTGCGCCGGCCAGCACGAGCAAGGGGCCGGGTTCGGCCGTGACTGCGGCAAACTGCTCGTCATTGAGGAGGGCGCGGAAATCGATGGCCGGCATCGAGGGGGGCGCGTACGGGCTGGGAGTGGGCAGTTCGAAATCCATGAAGGAAGCTGGGAGCTAGGCGCAAGGAGACGGGAGGGGAAAGGCAAAAGACCGGGCCTCGCGGCGACGGCCGCCCTATGACTGCTGAAAGTGCACGAGACCGAAAGGGCCGGATCAAGGCCCCGGGAAGCCGGGCATGCAGGCCAAAAACCGGTTTAGGATGCAAATATGACAATATAAGCATATACAGGGTCAAGGAGTGCGCAGAATAAGTACCATTCATGAGCGATGATGGGGCAACCCCCCAACCCCTCCTCATCATGAAGAATCCATCTGTCACCCTGCGCCTGCTCCCCAGTCTGGCTGCCTTGCTCCTGCTTGCCGCCGCTCCGGCCCTGCGGGCCACGAACGGCATGAACATGGAGGGCTACGGTCCTGTGGCGACCGCGATGGGCGGGGCCTCCTTCGCCTATGACAACGGCACGGCGGCCCTGATCAACAACCCGGCGACTCTGGGTCTGATGACGGAGAACGCCCGGCTCGACATTGCCCTCGGCATTCTCGGGCCTGACATCAAGGTCAAGAGCCCGGCCACGAGCCCGAACATCTTCGGCGTCCCCGCCAACCAGACCGCGAGTTCCACCGCCAAGGCGTTCTACATGCCCGCGGTCGGCTACACCCGCCGCAGCGGTGACTTTGTCTATGGCATCGGCATGTTCGGCCAGGGAGGCATGGGTTGCGAGTATGATGCCAATTCCTGGCGCGGGCTTGGGTTCAATCTCAAGAACCGCACCGAGGTGTCGGTCGGGCGCATCATCGCCCCGCTCGTCTACAAGGTGAATGACAAGCTGCAGATCGCGGCCACCGCCGACTTCATGTGGGCGGGCATGGACCTCAAGATGGCGATGAGCGGCAACCAGTTTTTCGACCTCGTGATGCCCACCAGCCAACGCTTCGGCCGGGCCTCGGGCACGATCGTGCAGAGCTTCAGCCAGATCATGGCTTCCATGCCCGCCGTGACCTCCGTTGACTATGCCTATTTTGATTTCTCCAACGGCAGCAAGTTCACCGGCCGGGCGCGCTCCTACGGCTATGGCGGCAAGCTCGGGCTCGTTTACACCGCTTCGAAGGATCTCAGCTTCGGTCTGACCTATCACTCCGAGTCCCAGCTGGGCGACATGACGGCGAAGGGCAACACGATGAGCTTCCAGCTGAACGTCCCCGGCATGGGCCAGATGCCGCAGGCGCTCACGGGCGACTTCCGCATCCGCAACTTCCAGTGGCCGGCGATGCTCGGCGGCGGCCTGGCCTGGCATCCGGCGCCCCACTGGATGTTCGTCGCTGACGTGCGGCAGATTTTCTGGGGCTCCGTCATGAAGGATTTCAGCCTGAGCTTCACGGCCAACAGTGCCGCCACCAACGGCCCGTTCGCCGGCCAGAACCTTGATGCCGTGCTCTTCCAAGACTGGAAGGACCAGACGGTCGTCATGCTCGGCGCCTCCTATGAGGTGAGCGAACAGTTCACCCTCCGCTTCGGCGGCAATTTTGCCAACAACCCGGTGCCTGACACGTACCTGAACTGCCTTTTCCCGGCCATCGTGAAGAACCACCTGACGGCGGGCTTCGGCTGGAAGTTCAACGACCGGTCGACCTTTGACCTTTCCTATACCCACGGCTTCGAAGTCGAAGCCGTCAACGGGTCGGGCGCCGGCGTGACTCACAGCCAGAACAACCTGCAGCTCATGTTCAGTCACCGATTCTGATCCCGTCCACCTCAACCCCACGCCCGTCATGAAAAAACTCGTCATCCTCGGAGCCGGCACGGCTGGCACGATCATGGCCAACAAGCTGGCCGCCGTGCTCGATCGCGATGAATGGTCCATCACCATCGTCGATCGCGACGGGCAACATCACTACCAGCCGGGCTACCTCTTCGTGCCGTTCGGGATCTATGCGCCGCGCGACATCGTCAAGCCCCGCCGCGACTATCTGCCGCGCGGGATCGAGGTGGTCTTTTCCGGTATCACGGTCATCGAACCCGATCAGAATCAGGTGCGGTTGGATAACGGCCGCAACCTCGGGTATGATTTCCTGATCATCGCCACGGGCGCGCACCCGCAGCCCGACCAGACTGACGGTCTCACCGGCCCGGGCTGGCGCAAGGACGTGTTCGACTTCTACACCCTGGAGGGGGCGACGGCGCTCTCCCGTCACCTCAAGCATTGGGCCGGCGGCAAGCTGGTCATCAACATCGTCGAGATGCCGATCAAGTGCCCGGTCGCCCCGCTGGAGTTTGCGTTCCTCGCCGACTGGTGGTTCACCGAGCAGGGCATCCGCGACAAGGTCGAGATCGAATACGTCACGCCGCTGTCGGGGGCCTTCACCAAGCCCAAGGCCTCGGCCCTGCTGGGCAATTTTCTCGACCGCAAGGGGATCAAGCTTACGCCCGACTATTCCGTCGGGCGGGTCGATACCGAGGGGAAGAAGCTGTATTCCTGGGACGAGAAGGAAGTCTCGTACGATCTCCTGGTCTCCATCCCGACCAACATGGGTGACGCCGCCATCGAGCGCTCGGGTTTCGGCGACGAGCTCAACTTCATCCCGACCGACAAGCACACGCTCCGCTCCAAGGTGAAGGACAACATCTTCGTGCTCGGCGACGCCACGGACCTGCCCGCCTCCAAGGCCGGATCGGTCGCCCACTTCCAGGCGGACATCCTCTTCGAGAACCTGCTCGATGCGATCGACGGCCGTGCCCTCAAGGCCAGCTACGACGGTCATGCCAACTGCTTCATCGAGTCCGGATTCAACAAGGGCCTGCTCATCGACTTCAACTACGAGACGGAGCCCTTGCCGGGCAAGTTCCCGCTGCCGGGCGTCGGCCCGTTCTCCCTCCTCGAGGAGACCAAGATGAACCACTACGGCAAGATGATGTTCCGCTGGGTCTATTGGAACCTGCTCCTGCGCGGAGCCGAGCTGCCCATCGAAGCCGAGATGACCATGGCGGGCAAACGCCGCTGATCCGATGAACACGACCGATCATAACGCCCTCGCCGAACGCCTCGACTCCCTCGATCGCAAGCTCGACCGGGTGTTGGAGGAGGTCGAGGAAGTGCGTCGCTTCCGTCGGGAGATCGATGAGCTCAAGGACGATCTCACCCGTATCGGCCGCGATGTCATGTCCTCGACGGTTTCGGAACTGGAAGACGTGGCTCCCTTCGTCCGCACCGGGGATTTCACCGATCTGGCCAAGCGACTCGTCCGCAACACCAACACCCTGAACGATGTGCTGGTGCAGCTCGAGAGCGCGCGCGACTTCCTCAAGGATGCCACACCGCTGGCCCGCCAGTTGATGAGTGACAGCCTGGAGCAGCTCGACCGGATGGACCGCAAGGGCTACTTTGCCATGGGGCGTGAGCTCACGCGGGCCCTCGACAACGTCGTCAGCGAATTCACCGTCGAGGACGTCCGCCTGCTGGCCGACAACCTCACGGTCATCCTGCGCACGGCGAAGAACCTCACGCAGCCGGACATGCTCAACGCGATCAACAACGCCGTGGAGATCTACAAGAAGGTCGATTTCAACTCCATCGAGGAATTCTCCCCCTGGAAGGCCTTCCGCGAAATCAACAAGCCCGAGATGCGTCGCGGTCTCGGCTTCATGATCGTCTTCCTGCGCAACCTCAGCGCCCACCCTCCGGTCACGCCGGCACCCCGGCCACCCGCCTGATTTCAACCCACAACCACGCAACCTCAACCCACGATACCCATGCCTATCC
>JBDKHE010000344.1:0-3771 GCA_039797805.1 Verrucomicrobiota bacterium | reverse complement strand
GCGCGTCCGGCGTGGGTCAGGAGATCAAATGCCTTCACCCCGGCATCAACTCGACGCGGTCGGCTTGGACCGGGCGGCCCGTGACTTGGCCCGCTGTTTCTTTTCCAGCGCGGCAAGCCGGGCTTCAAGGCGGGCGATGCGAGCGCGGGCGACTTCGTCGCTGCGATCGGTCAGCTTCTTGAGCTTCTCACCAACCTCCCGGCTCATGGTCTTGTATTCGGCCTGGCCATCCTTGGCGAGTTTCCGGGCCATGGCCTGCGCATCGGCCGCGCTGACCTTGCCCTGCTTGATGAACTCGGCGAGAGCGATCTCAGCCTTGTCCTTGGTGATAACAGCCGCGCCCATGCCGGCGAGTAGGGTTTTCTTTAATGCATCGAACATGGTGTCGGTAACATAGCTCTGCTCCAAGAAGTTGGCAACCCATGTTTGACTGAATCCAGATTGCCCGACGGACCTATTCAGGCTCGCGTACCAGCCTGACACACCCCGTCGCTTCGCGCCACCCCTCTTCCTAGAGGGGACCCAATCAACCGATCCGGAAATCCCCTCTAGAAAGAGGGGCTTGTCGGGCCATAGCCTTGGCGACGGCCGATGCCCGGCAGGGCGGGGTGTGTTGGGACTGGCGTGAAAACTATCCCTTCTTCCGTCAGGCAATTACGCGATCCTCAAAAGCAACGGACCTTGGACAGGTCGGCAACGCAGCGTCTGAGCTCACTCTCCGTCGCCTCCCTTTCCCCTTAAAGGGGAAAGCGGGTCATAACCCTCACGGCGCCGGTTGCAGGTGGCCGTTGTGCAACAAGAACTGTCGGGCGGTCCGGCGCGCGTGGGCGGGATTGTGCGTCACCAGCACCAAGGCCGCGTTTTCCTCGGCACAAACCTCCAGCAGCAGCGCAATGACTTCGTCGCCGGTGCGTTCGTCGAGGTTCCCGGTGGGTTCGTCGGCGAGGATGACCTGCGGGCGATTCATCAACGCCCGGGCCACGGCCACCCGCTGGCGTTCGCCGCCGGAAAGTTGCGCGGGCAGATGATGTCCGCGCTCCGCCAGTCCCACGCGTTTGAGCAGCGCCTTGGCGCGATCGGTCTCCTTCGGCCCCACCCGGCCCACGAGCCGAGCGCCCATCAGCACATTGGCCAGGGCGTCGATCTCGGGAATCAGGTAATAGGCCTGGAAAACCATCCCGAGGAAACGGCCACGCCGGGCAGTGAGTTCGCCGAGACTCAGTTGGTGCGCCGCTTCGCCACCCCAGAACAGTTCGCCGGCGTCCGGCCGGTCGAGTCCGGCCAGGAGATTGAGCAGCGTGCTCTTGCCCGAGCCCGATTCACCGCGGATCGACACGCTCTCGCCGGCCACGACGGCCAGTTCCACCCCGGACAACACGCCGAGCGTCTGGTCCCCACTGGGGTAGGTCTTGCTGAGACCATTGGCTTTGAGCACGGCGTCAGACATGCGCAGCCCCTCCAATCTCGATTGGCCACGAGGAAGCGCGAAGAGTGTTCATCCTGCAGCCGGAAACATGCAGCACACCAATTGACGCCTGATGAATCGCGACTCCCGACGGAATCCCGTGCCCTTTTGTGGCCACTAATTCGGTGGCTTGGCGTTTCTGGCTCATTCGCTTCGCAACGCCTCCACAGGTTTGAGCCGCGCCGCGCGCCAGGCGGGAATGAGTCCGGCCAGCGTCGAGGCGAGCAGGGAGAACACGATGATCATAATGACATCCTTCGACTCCGTGTGCGCCGGCAGACTGCTGAACTGGTAGAATTTCACGAATGCCTCCTGTCCCATGGTGAACTTGGCAATCAGTGAGACGAGGGCGTTGCGCCAGTGCAGGAGGGCAAAGCCACCGACGAGGCCGATCGCCGTTCCAACCAGACCGATGAACAGGCCCTGCACGCAGAAGGACAGCGCCACATCACGGGCCTTGCCGCCCATGGCGCCGAGCAGGCCGATCTCGCGCGTCTTGCGCACCACCGTCACGAGCAGCGAACTCGTGATCGAGAACGCCGCGACGATGATGATGAACGTGAGCAAAAAGAAGATCATGTTGCGCTCGAAACTGAGCACAGCCTGGAACTCGGCGTTGGACTCGAACCACGTGAGCGCTCCCATGGTGGGCGGCAGCACCTTGTTGAGCTTGGCGGCGGCGACATCGGCGTCGGCTCCGGGCTTCAACCGGACGTTGAAGCCGTGCACCATGTGACCCAGCCCGTAGAGATCCTGCATCAGCCGCAGCGGACAGATGACTGTCGAGCTGTCGAGCTGCTGATGCCCGATGCGAAAGATGCCCGCCACCCGGACTTCACGCGGCAGCAGAATTTCGTTCTTCTTCATGCGCTCGAGCATCAGCGGCGTGTACAGGTCGATCTTGTCGCCGATACGCACGCCGAGCCCGCTCGCGAGCAGGGAACTCAAGATGACCGAGTCGTCATCGAGATCGTCGAGCGTGCCGCTGACCAGGTAACGTTCCAGCGGGATGACCTGGGTGATGCGCTCCAGATCGAAACCCTGCACCGCCGGAAACGCCGGCCGATGATTGTATTCGAGCATCACGACACCCTGGGCGTACGCGGCGAAGGCCGCGACCTCGGGCACGCCGGCAATCAGTTTCTCGGTCGCGGCGGAAGGGTCGATCAGGGCGCTGCCCCGGATCTGCACCTCCCCCTGCGTGTCGATGATCATGCGTTTGATCTGGTACCCGAAGCCACCCATCACGCTGGTCGACACGAGCATCAGCGCCACGCCCAAGCCGACGCCCATCACCGAGATCAGCGTGAAAAACGACACCCGCCCGGTCGGGAACAGCTGCTTGAGGGCGAGATAGATCGGCCAGGGCATCGCGGGGCGCGAGTTGAAGGGGGAAGTTTAGGTTGAAGGGAAGGCCGGCCCCCGCAGTCCCGCAGGTTCCGACCTCGACTTCAACTGCCTACTTCAGGTGGCAGCACCGGCCGTCCCCGGCCGCAACGACGGGAACAGGATCACGTCGCGAATGCTTTCGGCGCCGGTGAGCAAGATGCATAGGCGGTCGATACCGACGCCCATGCCGCCGGCGGGCGGCATGCCGTGCTCGAGGGCGAGCAGGAAGTCGGTGTCCATCTTCTGCTGTTCCTCGCCGACTTGTTCCTCGAACATCGCGCGCTGCACGAACGGGTCGTTCTGCTCGGAGTACGCCGGAGCCACCTCCATGCCACCGATGATGCATTCGAAGACGTCGATCAGACCGGGATCCTCGGCGTTCAGCTTGGCGAGCGGGCAAAGCTCCTTGGGCAGGTGCGTGACAAAGGTTGGCTGGATGAGCGTGGGCTCGATCTTCTTGCCGAAGATCTCGTTGACGATCTCGTGCGTCTGCCAGTCATCGCGGGCTTCGCAGCCGAGCTTGGTCGCGGCTTCGATCGCTTTGGCGCGATACTCTGGCGTGCTGCGCGACGCGCTGAGCTTGAAGCCCGCCGCCTCGTCGATCAGGTCGAAATAGCGCACCTCGCGCCACTCACCGGCAAAGTTGATCATCTGGCCGCTCGCAGCATGCTTGATCTCGGTCGTGCCGATCACGTCACGGCACAGGTCGCCGAAGATGGCCTTGAGCAAGACCATCATGCCACGGAAATCCGAGTAGGCCTGATAGACCTCCAGCATGGTGAATTCCGGGTTGTGTTTCCGGGAAACGCCTTCGTTGCGGAAGATGCGGCCGATCTCAAACACGCGGTCGTAGCCACCGACGAGCAGGCGCTTGAGCCGCAGCTCCAGCGCGATGCGCAGATAGAAATCGGCGCCGA
>JBDKHE010000343.1:0-3186 GCA_039797805.1 Verrucomicrobiota bacterium | reverse complement strand
GCCTTCAGAGCCGCACTATGCTGGCGTCGTTTTTTGGACATGTTGGACAGTTCCTATTTGGTTTATGGAGACCGTCCCCCGCTGTCCAACTTTCGGGGTCCACTTCAAATTTTCGGTATGGCCAACACCGTGACGCGCGACGTCACGGTAACCATGCCAAATGGTGAGATTCTTGCTGGTAAGTTTACCGAGCAGGAAAATTCGACTTCAAGAAGTGGTAAGGCCTATGCCTTGCTCAAAAGTGCTACGAGCAATCTGCTGTTGGAAATAACCGTCTCGTACAACGAATACGGCAATGGTTTTGGGGAAGCTCGCGCCAACAACGGAAAGAACTACAAAATTGAATTTTAGGCGGTAAAAGAAGCGGGGTGGCGAGTTTGGAGTGTTCGCGGACTGGGCAGGGATTCCATGATTCCAATGTAAGCGGCCGACCAGGGACCTCATAGACATTTCGTAGTTGTGACGATTCTCGGTAGAGCCGTCAGAGTGGTGGCGGCTCTGGCGGCAAAGGGACTTGCCGCGCCACCTTGGGTGATCGGAGCCCTCAGGACCAATCAGAGCAACGGGAAGCGCAGGGCGGCGTTGACGGTGTCGCGGACGACTCCGAGGGCGGCGTTGATGGCTTCCTCGACGGCGAGTTTACTCAGGCCTTGGACGGTCAAGAGCACGGTGGCGGCGGCTTCCTTTTGCATTTTCAGATGAATGGCGGCCTTCTTCGGCGACATCCGGAGGGCGAGGACTTCGGCTTCGATGAATTTCAGGGTCTCGGCCAGCTTGGCGAATTCCTCCTCGGCGTAGGGGCGGACGGTTTTCCACCGCTTTTCGAGGACACCACCGGCGGCGGTAACCATCAGTTTGCCCAAGTTTTCAGGATCGAGGCTCATGGTCAGGGAGTGGGTTTTTCGCCGCGCTTCTTCGCGAGCTCAAGCTTGATGATCGCATTGCACGAAACGGAGAAGGCTGCGCGCACGGGCGGAAGATCGTTGGCGGCGAGGCCTTCGCGGTGCAGCTGCTCCAGCAGGTCGACCTAGCGGATCAGGCGGTCGAGTTGCTCGACGGTGATCTCATTGTGCGGGGCCAGCGCCGCGCGGTACCGCAGGACGGCGAGATCGATCTTCACGCCGTCGTAGAACTCGGTGTAACGGGCGTAGTCCGCCGCCGGTGTGCCGAGGACGCGTTCGAGTCCGGCCAGGTGGCGCTCCGCTTGCTTCTGGAAGGCCGTGACGCCCCGGTCGATCTCGGCGTCGTAGTCCGAAACGAAACGGACGGTCGGACAGCCGGCCAGCAGCAGGGCGTAGATCGCGACCAACAGCGCCGGGAGAAAACGGCGGATGCGCCGGGCGGGGATGGAAGCGAGTAAAGTCATCGGACACGAAAGCTAGATCCGCTTTCACCATGCGCCCGATGAGCGGAGATGCAAGGCTCGACGTTGGAAGGATCTCCTCGGTTCACTCAGCTTCCTCCTGCGAGAATCATTTTGCGCGTGGCTAGTCAGAGACCTCGTGGACAGGTCGCAGTGGTCAGGATTCGGCGGAGGGCCCTTAGGGGTGGGTCGACCCTGGCGGCAAAGGGACTTGCCGCCCCACCTTGGGGCTCGGTGGTCACTGCGGTAGGTGTTGAAGCGCGCGTCTCTGACTGGCCAAGGCACGGCCGGTCGGGAGACCGGCCCTCCAGGGTAGGGTATTCGTGTCCGTTCGTGAGTTTTGTGCACACCTTCCCGGCCGGCCGGTGGCCGGACGCTGCTAGGAGTGCTTCGGGTAGGGCCCAGAGAGAGGAATGCCGTTTGACGTATGGGCGGGTTTTCGCAATCTGCTGCGATCGCCCGGGGCCACGGGTGATGCTTAAATGCCTCGGTTTCTTCCGACAATTCTCGCTGCGCTGCTCATGGTCCTGCTGTTTATCAAGGGGGCCTTGGCTTTCTTATCTATAGTGCGTGAGCCGGATAGTTTGTTTTCAGGCCCTGGCGAGTTTCACCTGATGGTGACGGGCCCGTCAGACTATTCAGTGTGGCATCATTCCACGGCCAGCATCGACGGGGTCTATTCGGTGCGTGAACCGAAACTGCCGGACGGCGCTCGGATCATAGTAGAGCATGGCGGTGCATTGGTGCCTACCCGGGCCTATGGCGGCGCCACCGTTTCAGGCGCGAGCAGTGGTGACAAACACTCGATCCTAAGCTTTCGCGCCACAGAGCCCGGAGACTATCTGATAAAGGTCACGGGCTTCGAGGATTGCCACGCCTTCAGCGTCACTCGCGGCAACGGCCTCGCTCCGCTTTTCGGGGTCGTCGGCTGGATATTTTCCGGAGTCTTTGCCGCAATCACAGTCCTATTCTTTCTGATTCTTGCTCTCACGAGAAAGTTTCCGAAACCAGCGGCTCCGCCGGTTGCGCCCGGTTAATACCATGGAGCCGATCCAGGGGAAAATCATCGAATGGAACCGCGAACGGGGGTTCGGTTACGTGGACAACGCCGGGCGGCGGGTCTTTCTGCATATTCGGGATTTTAAAGTGCGGCATCGGTGGCCCGAGGTGGGGGACGTGGTGCAGTTTGTCATGGGGCAGGACAAACATGGCCGCTCGTGTGCGCAGGAGGCCGTGCAGGCCGACGTTCGAGGCAATCTCAAAGTAGGGCACATCCTCCTGCTGGCGGGACTGCTGGTGCTGCCAGGCTATGCCTTGCGGCAGCTTGCGAGTCCGCGCTTTTCCGGATACGCGATCGGCTGGGTGTTGGTGGTCTCGTGGTTTACCTGGATGCGCTATGCCTGGGACAAGCAGCAGGCGCGGGGCAAGGGCTGGCGCGAAACCGAAATGGGCCTGCATCTCATGGAACTGATTGGCGGCTGGCCCGGGGCCTTCCTCGCTCAGCGTCTCCTGCGGCACAAATCTTCCAAAGGCCCCTACCAGTTTGTTTTCGTCCTGATCATCGGACTGCACCAGTTCCTCGCCATTGATGCATTGCGTGGCTGGCCTTTCATTCACTTGGTTTTGCGTGCCGGCGGCAAAGGGGGGTAGGGAGCGCTGAGCTCGTTCGACGCGGCGGTGCCTTGCTCAGGGCGGATTGAAAGCGGAATGCCGGCGGCAAAGGGACTTGCCGCCCCACCTTGGGGCGCTGTGATTGGAGTATTTTTACTCTCTTTGTCCTTTCTGCGCGGCTTCGTTCGTTGAGACTGGGACGGGCCGTCGCT
>JBDKHE010000342.1:0-4604 GCA_039797805.1 Verrucomicrobiota bacterium | reverse complement strand
CCAATGGGTGGGTGTAGGGGCGTCGCTTGACGACGCCCGCAATTACGCAGGCGATCAACCAATTCCCTGGCGCCGTCAAGCAGCGCCCTACGATTGACTGCATGAGTCCGGGTGAGTTGTTACGGTCGGTCAGGAAACGGTCTAACACGGCCGCTTTCGCGGGCGGGTCGCCCGCACTCCATCGGCTCGTCCCGGAGCGATTTTATGGGGGAGCGACCTTGGTCGCCACAGTCGCGGGCAAGCACGTTTCCACCGCCGGACCTCGCGGACTCGGGGAATGGCCCCGCTGAGAATGAAACCGTACTCAGGCGTCGGCGAGCTGATGCGGGGCGGGGTCCGTCCACTTCCCGTGCTCGCGGATGAGGGCGATGAGCCGGGCGTCGGCTTCGGCCTGGGGGATGTTGTATTGGACGCAGTCCTTGCCGACGTAGAGGTTGATCTTGCCAGGAGCACCGCCGACATAGCCGAAATTGGCGTCCGCCATCTCACCCGGCCCGTTCACGATGCAGCCCATGATGGCGATCTTCACGCCCTTAAGGTGACCGGTCTGCGCGCGGATGCGCTGCGTGGTGGTCTGCAGATCGAAGAGGGTGCGTCCGCAGCTCGGGCAGGCGACGAATTCTGTCTTGGAGATGCGGGCGCCGGCGCCTTGCAGGACGTTGTAGGCGAGCTTGGTCGCGCGCGTCACGTCGGCTTCCGTCTCGATGCTCACGAGATCACCCACGCCGTCGCATAGGAGGCTGCCGGTGAGGAAACTGGCCTCGAGCAGCTTGGAAAGAAAACTGGGGTCGGCCTTCACCGCGGTGGCCGTGGTGTTGCGGATCCAGATCGGGGCTGAGGAACCGATCACTTTGAGGGCCTCCGTCAGCTGGCGGTAGGCGCCGATCGCATGGCCGTGGCCGGCGGCATGGGTCAGGGTGAAGACGAGTCCCGTGTTGCCGGCCTGTTGGATCGCAGTCGCGAAGCCTGGCATGTCCTGCGGAGCGATCTCGGCCGCGAGGAACTGGCCGTGACGCTCCACGAGTTCACTGAAAGCGGCAAAGTTGCCCGACTCGGGCGCACCGAACTTCCGCACGAGCATGATCCGGCCCTGCGACAGGGCCAGCAATGGTTGGATCACCTCGGGACTGAGCGCAGGCGCGAGTTCCAGCGCGAGAAACTCCACGGGCAGGGTGGTCGTGGTCAGTGCTTCGCAAAGTGCACCCAGGTCGCCGGGGCCGGCGATCGGGATGAGCAGGCCCTCGGCCGGCGTGTCCTTGAGCTTGGGCGCGGCGAGCGCCTGGGCGGCCGAAGCGAGTTGCGCGACGGACTCGACGCGCACAATGACGCGCGGGGGCTGTTCGGGACCGACCGAGCAACGTTCGGAGAGCTTCAGCTCCGACGGCGCGCGGCGGGTGAAGAGGTAGGGATCGATGTTATCGGAGCAGGGAGCAGGGAGCGGGGAGCGGGGAGTTGTGATCTCTGGTGTTTGAGATTTGGCGTTTGGGTTTTGCCAAAGACTCATGGCTTTGGCCGCGATCGCCTGTGCCACCGGGATCTCGTACACGGAATCTTCGGTCAGCGAGACGCGAATGGTGTCGCCCAGACCGTCGAGGAGCAGTGAGCCGATGCCGATCGCGCTCTTGATGCGGCCGTCCTCGCCGTCGCCGGCCTCGGTCACGCCGAGGTGGAGCGGGTAGTGCATGTCTTCCTGCGCCATGCGCTGCACGAGCAGGCGGTAGGCCTGGATCATGACCTTGGGGTTGCTCGACTTCATCGAGAGGATGATGTCGTGGTACGAGTGGCTGCGCGCGATGCGCAGGAACTCGAGCGCACTCTCCACCATGCCGAGCGGCGTGTCGCCGTAGCGGTTCATGATGCGATCGGAGAGCGAGCCGTGATTGGTGCCGATACGCATGGCGCGGCCCAGTTCCTTGGAGCGTTTCACCAAGGGCGAAAACGAATCATACAGGCGCTGCAGTTCGCCCTCGTAGTCGTTGTCGGTGTACTCCTTGACCGCGAATTTCTTCTTGTCGGCGTAATTGCCCGGGTTGACGCGGACTTTCTCCACGTGCTCGACCGCCTCCATCGCGGCAGAGGGCAGGAAATGGATGTCGGCGACCAGCGGGATATGGCCGAAACCCGCGGCGGAGAACTGCGTGCGGATGTCCTTCAGGCACTTGGCCGCGGCGACATTGGGCGCGGTGATGCGCACGATCTCGCACCCGACCTCGGCCAGCGCGATGGACTGCTTCACGGTGGCGGCGATGTCCTGCGTGTCGCTGGTCGTCATCGACTGGATGCGCACGGGGTTGGCGCCGCCAACGCCCACCTGGCCGACCTTCACCTCAACGGTGGTCCGGCGGATCGTTTGAAAACGGGAGGAGCAGTAGCTCATAAAGGGAATAAGTAACAAGTAACAACGGGCCTGGGACAAGTGACAAGTCGGGGCCGGCAGGTTTCAAGTGGGAAGACGGCGGGAATCCGAATCGTTCGTATTCCGCGAGGGTGGCCCAACACACCCCGGCGCTGCGCGCCACCCCTCTTCATCCGGACTTATGCAGTTGGACCGGACATTGCCTCGAGTTCCTTGGTGGACGGGCACGTCCCCGGCCACAACGAAGGTTGGGTGACCGGCACCGGGAGCTCAGCAGAGCGAGTCGGTGCATGCCCGTTTGCGAACCTTTACGTTTCTACGGCAGTCATCGCCGGCAGAGGGACCTGCCGGCCCACCTGATCAATACCAACCACGAAAAGACTTAGCTCGTTGAGCGCCCGGCCGCCGAAGCGGGGCAGACCCTTGATAATTGGAGACTTGTTCCTTGTCACTTGCCGGCTTCCGCCGGCTTCGCCGCTTTGGGCGGGCTCTCGGTGCGGGCATCGCGGGTGATCCGGCGCACGTCGAAGACGCTGACGTAAAGGATCATCGAAAACAGCAAGATGATGAAAACACTTTGGGAGGCGGCGATGAAGTTGGCTGGCAAGGCCCGGCCCCGCAGTTTGCCGATCGTGGCGAACAGCATGTGGCCGCCGTCGAGCACGGGGATGGGGAGCAGATTGAAGATCGCCAGGTTTACGTTCACCAAAATGGCGATCCAAAGCACGTACCGGATGCCGGCCTCGGAAGCGTCCCAATAGATCTTGCCGATGCCGATCGGGCCACTGAGCTTGGAGAGACCGATGTCGGACTTGGGGTGCAGCAGGCTGGTCAACGTGCGCCAGGTCATCACGACCTGACTGGAGAGCTGGGTGACGGGGTTGGTGTGCTTGAGACCGTAAGTCGTGCGGAACGAGGCTCCGAACAGCCCCGGCGAATCCTTGGGGCGGTCGGCGGGCACGGTGATGGTGGATTCCCCGGTGGGGCGCGTGATCGTCAGCGTGAAGGCGACGGGCTCCTTGGCCTGCATGAGGTCCATGATCGGCACGAGATTGAGCAGGGGAACGCCGTCCAGCTTGGTGAGACGATCCCCGACCTTGAGGCCCAGGGATTCGGCGTAGGATTTTTCCGGTACGGCGGCCACGATCGGGGTGTAGGCGGCCAAAATGCCCACTCGGCGGACATTGTCCTCGCCGGAAAGGCGCGGGTAGACGGGCAGATCCATGAGCTTGCCGTTGCGCTCAATGGTGAACACGGCGCGGCGACGGCCGTCATCGGCGGTGCCGGACCCGGTCACCAGGGTTTGCAGGAGCTCGGGCCAGTCGGTGACCTTGTTGCCGTCGATGGCCTTGATGGTGTCACCGGCCTGCAGGCCGGCCTCGAGCGCGGGACTGGGCACGGTCTTGCCCTCGTCGATGGTGATCGTTTTGGCGACATAGCCGATGCGGGTCGTGGCCATGTCCTCGCTGGTCGGCTGGCCGACAACCCAGAGAATGGAAGCCAACGCGAAGGCGAAGAGGATATTGAAGAATGCGCCCGCGGCGAAAACGATGATGCGGGTGCTGTAGCTGATGGGAGGGAGCTGGGCTGTCTCGATGTCGGATTCCCCTTCGATGGCCGCCATGTCCGCCAGCTGGGGCAGGGCGACGTAGCCGCCGAGCGGGATCCAGGACAGGCGATACTCGACACCGTCCTTGGCCGTGTGCGACCAGATGGCCGGACCGAAGCCGATGGAAAAGCGCGTGACCTTCACGCCACGCCGGCGGGCGGCCAGGAAATGGCCCAGCTCGTGAACGAAGATCGAGCCTCCGAAGAAGAGCACGATCAGGAAGATGGCCCAGAGGCTGTTGAGAAGACTGGCAAAGATTTCCATGGTTTTATCGGGTCATGCCGCGCGACGAGAAGGATCCGGCGAAAGGGAAGAAGAGGGATGCTTCACGGCGTTCGGGCTGACAGGTGACAATCAAGAGTGAGAAATGAACTGGGCGGCGCGGACCCGGGCTTCCTGGTCCAAGGCTATGACCTCGGCGAGGGATTTTGGTTCAACGGTCGCCATGCTGGATAGAGTCTGTTCCACGATGCGGGGAATCGCAAGGAAGGGGACCTTCTCGGCGAGGAAGGCGGCCACGGCCACCTCGTTGGCGGCATTGAAGACGGCCGGGGCCGAACCGCCGGCGGTCATCGCCTCGCGGGCGAGCCGCAGGCAGGGGTAGCGGGATTCGTCGGCGGGGCGAAAATCCAGGGAAAA
>JBDKHE010000341.1:0-2999 GCA_039797805.1 Verrucomicrobiota bacterium | reverse complement strand
CAGCTCGCTGCTGAATTTGTCCTCAGTCACCCGGTAAGTGAAACCGTCCGGGTACATCTCCGCTCCCGAAGGGACAATCACGTCGTCGACCAACCCCTCGGCCAGCCGCAAGTCAGCTGCCAGGGTGCGCGGGTATTTTTCCAGATCGGCCGGATCATTGAACTGGGTGGGGTTGACGAAAATGCTCAGCACCACTCGGTCATTGTCGGCCCGCGCCCGCGCCAGCAGCGCCCGGTGTCCGGCATGCAATGCACCCATGGTGGGCACGAAACCGACCGAGCGCCCGGCGTACTCCGGACCCTGGCGACGTTGCCTCCAGTCGGAGAGTTGGTGATGCACGTTCACGCGAGCACCTCCTCGCGGGCAGGAAAGCGCGCCCCGCGCACATCCGCGGCATAGGCGTTGAGCGCCGCCAGCATCTCGCCGTGACCATCGAGGTAACGGCGGGCAAAGCGCGGACGGAAACTCGCATCAAGTCCGAGCAGATCATGCCACACCAAGACCTGCCCGGAGGTACCGGCCCCGGCCCCGATACCGATGGTGGCGAGGTCGAGCCGGGCAGTGATCTCCGCGGCCAGCGCCGCCGGCACGCATTCCAGCACCAGCGAAAACGCGCCCAGCTCCTGCAAGCGCAGCGCCTCGGCCTGCAGGCGGGCCGCATCGCCCTCCGATCGGCCCTGCAGGCGGTAGCCACCGAGTTGGTTGACCGACTGGGGCGTCAGGCCGAGATGCCCCATGACCGGTATGCCGCTGCCCACCAGATGGGCGATCACATCCTCGTGGCCGGTGACGCCCTCCAGCTTGACCGCCGTCGCCCCCGCCCGCAGCAGCGCCCCGGCGGCATCCACCGCCGCTTCTCGCCCCCGGCGGAACGTCAGGAACGGCAGATCGGCCACGATCAACATGTCCGGCGCGCCGCGTCGCACCGCGGCCGTGTGCAGTTCCATCATCGCCAGCGTGGCGTGAATCGTGGACGGCAGTCCGTGCACGGTCATGGCGACACTGTCGCCCACGAGAATCACATCCGCCTCCGAGGCGGCGACAATGTGGGCCGACGGCGCATCATAGGCCGTGACCATCACGATGGGACGTCCTTCCTGACGCGCCCGGTAAAAATCGAGGATGCTCTTCATTCCGCTCCGGCAGTTGTCCGTGAACGGATAACCTGCGGGCGGCAGAGGTAGCTGGACTGGAGTGCTTGTCGCATGGCGATCAGGCCTTTGGGTGTCCGGTGACGGGGGTTGACTGTGCTGTCCGGTCGCGCACGAGTTCGCGCCAGACCCCGCCAATTTTGCCAACCACGGCCCGGGCGCAACGGAATTCTGCGTCACACCCCGGTTGACTCCCCCTCCCACCCGGGTAGGCATATCCCTTCATGGCTGATTTTCTAACGGATGAAAAAGTAACCACGCGCGCCTTTCTGATCGGCGTACAGATACCCGGCATGGCCGCCGGCGAAGGCGCCGAACTGCTCGGCGAGCTCAAGGAACTCGTGGAGAACCTCAGCCTCGAGATCACGCGGACAACCCTTGTCACCTTGCGGGACCGCCAGCAGCCAAAGTTTTTGATCGGCTCCGGCAAGGCCGCCGAGCTGATAGCCCAGGCCAAGGAAGACGGCGCCGATGTGATCATCATCGACGAGGAACTCTCGCCCGGCCAGCAGCGCAACTGGGAGGAGGAGTCCGGCATGGCGGTCATCGACCGCCAGGAAGTCATTCTCGAGATCTTCGCCGACCGGGCACAGACCCGCGAGGCCGTGCTGCAGGTGGCGCTGGCCCGCATGGAGTATTCGTTGCCGCGCCTGACGCGCGCCTGGACCCACCTTTCCCGCCAGCGCGGCAAGGGCGCCATGGGCGGCGAAGGCGAGACCCAGCTCGAACAGGATCGCCGCATCGTGCGCGACCGTATCGCGCACCTGAAGTCCGAGATCGAGACCGTCATCTCGCAGCGCACCACCCAGCGCCGCAAACGTCAGCGCACCCCGGTGCCGGGCGTTGCGATCGTCGGCTACACCAACGCCGGCAAATCCTCCTTGCTCAACAAGCTCACCGGCGCGCAGGTGCTGGCGGCCAACAAGCTGTTTGCTACGCTCGATCCGACCACCCGTCAGCTCGAGCTCCCCGACGGACGCCTGCTGCTCGCCACGGACACCGTCGGCTTCATCCGCCGCCTGCCCCACCGTCTCGTCGAGGCATTCAAGGCCACGCTCGAGGAGGTGGTGGTCGCCAACTTCATCATCCATGTGCTCGATGCCGCCAACCCGAATGTCGGCCATCATTTCGCCACCACCATGGCGGTGCTCGAAGAGCTTGGCGCCGCCGAAAAGCCCATCATCACCGTCTTCAACAAGGTGGACGCCACCGACAAGCAGACCCTCGCGCTCATCCGCGCCCAGCACCCCGAGGCGCTCTTCATCAGCGTGCACACCGGCGAGGGTCTCGACCTCCTCCTCGCCCGCTGCGAGGAACTCGCCGTCGACGACAGCGAGTCGCTGGAACTGCTCATCCCGCACGACCGCTACGACATCGTCTCCCGCCTGCGCAACGGCGGCCAGATCAAGGTCCAGGAATCCCTCGACGAAGGCGTCCGCCTCACCGGCCGCTTCCCCCGCAAACTCGCCGCCGTCTACACGCCCTTCGTCTTCGTGCCCCCGGCCAAACCCAAGAGCACCCCGGGCAAGAAAAAGAAATAAGACCCGTCAGACCTGTTATCCGCACCAGCGTCATATACTCGGACCCGTTGAATATTTAGGTGGATTGCACACCACTGCCCGCTAGTGTCCGCCCACATGAGCCTGCTTGAAACAGCAGCGCACTTGCGAGGGGCCAGTCGCGAGGAAGCGCAGGCACCATTGTCTCCGCTACCCAAAAACTGTTCTGGGCTGTGCCTTGGACGATGAACGCCAGCCCTGAGAGCACGTTTGCCATTGGCCGCATTGATCGTTCGCGGCGTTTCATCCCCGAGCACATTACCCCGCTGGCACACACCGCGATCTTTGC
>JBDKHE010000340.1:0-2888 GCA_039797805.1 Verrucomicrobiota bacterium | reverse complement strand
GCCGTCTGGGTCGCATCAAGCACGCGGGCCTCCACGCCCAGTTCGTTGGCCACCCGGGCCAGCCCGCTGGCTTCACGCGCCAGGCCTTCTTGGGTGCGGCAGAGATTGAGCAAGCCCACCTTCTGCAATTCCGAACGGCCACCGGTGATCTCATCGAGTTCTTCGTACAGCGCGCGGCTTTGCAGGCAAAGATCACGCAGGATGGGCGCCGCGCGGGCGACCTGACGGTCGTTGCAGGCCCGCCAGAACAGCCAGGACCAGCGCAGCAGTTCGGTATCCAGACGTGGCTCGATGTAGAACGGACTGCGCGAGTTCAGCATCCATTTCAGTCCCTTCCAAACCATTCCGGGTTGGGCCAGGGGAGTGACATGGCTCGGCGAGATATAGCCCGCGCTCCCCAGGGCACAATGGTCATGGCCCCGCTCCCCCTGGCGCTCGACCACCGTGACTTCGAGTCCGGCCCGCCTCAGGTAATAGGCCGTGCACAGGCCGACGATGCCGCCGCCGCAAACAATAACCGACTTGGCTTGCCTTGTCTTCATGGTGTTCGGACCGGTCGCTGGTCCCTGAAAGATCCCGAATCTTCGATGAAAAAATTCAGCACAGGCATCGCGATCATCGGATCCCCCATTGGAACGGATCAGCCGGATCGAGCAAGAGCGTGCCTTCCCCGGTGACAAATCCTGCCCCGATCAATGTGGGGACAATCTTGTCGCCTTGCCGGCGGTACTTGGCGCGCAAGGTACTCCCAATAATGCCCTCCTGCACCCATTCCGATCCTGTGGCGAGCCGGCCGTCGGCTGCGAGACAAGCCAGCCAGGCGCTCGTGGCCGTGCCGCCGGGCGAACGATCGTACATCTTGCCCGGACCAAAAACGAAATTGCGACTGTGGACACCGGCTTGCGACGGCGCGCCAAAAAGCCCGACGTGGTCCACCTCCTTGAAGCCCGAATCCCGCACCGCCTGCAGAAGGCGGGAGCAATAGTCCATCAGCTGGGGAAGATTCGTGAGTTCGAGGACCTGTTCATGTTTCTCACACAGACAAAACCAGTTCCCGCCCCACGCCAGATCAACCGTCACATCCCCCACCCCGGGCAGATAGACCGTCATCTCCTTTTCCCGCCGATAACCGGGCACATTGTCGAAGGTCACCTCACCGTTCGCTCCCAACACGGCGGCAATGTAGCCGGCCGGAGTCTCCAGCCGCACCAGCCCGGGTTCGAGTAATCCGACATGGGCCAAGGCCACCACCGTGCCGATGATCCCATGTCCGCACATGTCGAGGTAACCGGCGTTGTTGAAAAATATCACCCCGAACTGACAGGTCTTGTCATGGGGCTCGACAATCAGCGCACCCACTCCGGCGGCGGACCCGCGCGGCTCGCCGATGATCGCGGTGCGAAACCGGTCATGCTTCTCCCGAAAAGTGGTGACCCGGTCGTGCAGGGGCCCGATGCCGAGTTCAGGTCCGCCGTCCAAGACGACCCGGATCGGCTCGCCGCCCGCGTGGGTATCGAGGATCTTGATCGGCAGAAAAGCGGACATGGCGCACACGAATGAGGAATGAACCTGTCCCACCCGCCATGAAAAGCAAAAACCCAGCCCGCGAGGGCGCCCGGCCGGAAATCGCGGAACACTCTCCGGTCAAACCGCCGAATCACCATGCTCATCGGTGCGGATGCGCACAATGTCCCCGAGCGGCATCACGAATATCTTGCCGTCACCGATTTTGCCGGTCTTGGCCGCATTGGCGATCGCGCTCACGGCGGCCGGCACGAGGTCATCGTTGAGGGCGATCTCCAGCCTGAACTTCGGCAGGAAATCCACGTTGTACTCGCTGCCCCGGTAAATCTCCTTGTGCCCCTTCTGCCGACCGAAGCCCTTGACCTCGGTCACGGTCATGCCGTCGATGCCGACCTGGCCCAAGGCCTGTTTAACTTCGTCCAACTTGAACGGTTTGATGATGGCGATGATGAGTTTCATGGTGGGGTAAGCGGTGTTGTACTGGCCCTCGCGCAAACAACGTAAACCTCTTCAACGGACAGGGCGAGATCCAAGCCGGGAGAATTGCCCTCCCCGATCCAAGCCTCGACCTCGTGCCCTCGGCAACCCATTGCGACCGGACAGGCGGCCGGCGTGTCGATCATGCCCTCCTTGCTGGAGCCACCACCGACAGCCAGCGGGGAACTGCCCAGCAAATGCCAAACAAAAGGCCGGCCACCTCGCGGCAGCCGGCCTCGAAAATCCAACCAGTACGCAATCAGACGGCGGCGTCGCCGTGCTCGTCCGTGCGGATGCGCAGGACATCCTCAAGGGGGAGTACGAAGATCTTGCCGTCGCCGATCTTGCCGGTCTTGGCCCCGGCGGAGATGGCGGCGATCGCGGGCTGCACGAGGTCGTCCGTCAGGGCGATCTCGATCTTCACCTTGGGCAGGAAGTCCACGGTGTATTCGCTGCCGCGATAGATCTCGGTATGGCCCTTCTGGCGGCCGAAGCCTTTGACCTCGGTGACGGTCATGCCGTCGACGCCGACCTTGCTGAGCGCTTCCTTAACCTCGTCCAATTTGAACGGTTTGATGATGGCGATGATGAGTTTCATGGGAATGATGGGTGCTGAGGGCTCAGCCGATGTAACCTTCTTCGCCGTGTTCCGCGATGTCGAGACCGGAGGATTCAACCTCGGCACTCACCCGGAGACCGACGACCGCCTTGACGAGATACGCGATGATGGCCGTCGCGACAACACTCCAGACAATCGTCAGGGCGACCGCCTTGAGCTGATTGCCGAGCAGGCCTTCCTTGAGGGGACCTACCGCCGAGTTGACCTTCTCATCGGCGAACACGCCAGTGAGGATCGCCCCCATGGTGCCACCCACCCCGTGGATACC
>JBDKHE010000339.1:0-4272 GCA_039797805.1 Verrucomicrobiota bacterium | reverse complement strand
AATCCCCGCTCAAACTCCCCGCACTCCAGCAGGCGGCCCTCGATCCGGCGACGCTCGAACAACTCTTCGCCGACCTCGCCGCCTGCACCCACGTGCTCGCCGTCGTGCCGCGCTACGCCGCCCGCACCATGGTGATCGAGCAGACTATTTCGCTCCTCGACGCCCAGGCCGCCCTCCGCTCCGGTGCGCTGCGCGGCGTGCAAATCCGCTACCGCTACGACAGCCGCGAGTGGAACGACACCCTCCTGCCCACCTCCGACGGCGGCGCACGCCTCGTCCGCATCTGCACCGACGACGTGCTCGCGAGCACGGCGCACTGACACCCCGCCCACCCGCGCCCATGTTCCGCATTCGCCAGATCTTCCTCTCGCCCGGGCACAATTTTTTCGGTCACCACGGTTGGCACCGGTCAGGTGAAAACCCGCCAGAGCGGGTCAGGATCGGAGGGTTCAAAACCAGCCACCCTGGAGGCGTGGCTGTCATGAGGAATTGGGGACGAGGAACAAGGTTAAAGTGAATCGCGGGCAGACGCCGACGGAGTGTTTTGCCTCACAGCAAACCAGGAGGTGCGAGGGCGTGCTGGGCGGCGTGCCGGCGAGTCGCGGAGCGCGAGACCGGCCAGTGGCCGGAGGGAGAGGCGGGTCATGATTTTTCCTTGGGCTTGGTTTTGATGAGGGCGGCGTCCTTAAGGCGATAGCTCTCGCCGGTGATGGCGATGACGGTGGCGTGGTGCAGGAAGCGGTCGAGGACGGCTCCGGCGGTGGGCACGTCCTGCAGGAGTTTGCCCCAGTCCTCGAGGGGCCGGTTGCTGGTCATGATCGTGGCGCGGGTTTCATAGCGGCGCATGATGACCTCCAGCAGATACTCGCCGGAGTGCTTGGGCAGGGCGCGCAGGCCCATGTCGTCGATGATCAGCAGGTCGGGTTTGATGTAAGTCTTCAGCACGCGGTCGCGCTGCTGGAGCGCGTCATCGGCGAGGAAGTCGCGCACGAGATCAAAGATCGAGCGGTAGCAGACGAGAAAGCCCTGCTTGATCGCCTCGTAGCCGATGGCTTGGGCGAGGTGGGTTTTACCGACGCCCGGCGGACCGATGAACAAGACATCAGTCTTGGCGCGGATGAAGTGGCCGGCGGCCAGTTCGTAGATTTGCTTCTTCGGAATCGACGGATTGAAGCGCCAGTCAAACTCGTCGAGCGGCTTGAGGGTGCGGAAGTCGGCGACCTTGACCCGGCGCTGGATCTGGCGCTGCTGGCGGACGTTGATCTCGTCCTGCAGGACAAGGGTCAAAAACTCTTCATGCGCGAGCCGGTTGGCCGTGGCTTCCTGAAGCCGGACCGAGAGCGTATCGCGCAGGCCGGATAATCTGAGATCGTGAAGGAGCGAGTGGAGTTGGTTCATGGTTCAAGCTGGTAGTGGCGCAGGTCGCGGATGAGCGGATGGGCCTGCAGGAAATCGACCTGCACGACCTGCTCGCCGTCCTGTGCGAGGCGCCGCACGTCGCGCAGCCGCCACAAGCCGTCGTGGACGGCGCGGCCGCAAGCCCGCTCGAGGTCGGCCACCGGGTGCTCGCGCGCGAGCGCGAGCAGTCCCTGCAGGACGCGCAAGGCGATGGGCCCGCGTTGGGCCACAAGGCCCTCGGCCCAGGCGCCGCAGTGCGCGCCGAGCAGGCGGCAGCGTTCGAGCAGGTAGTTGGCGCCGCGTTCGATGATGATGCGCTTGTGGCCGTGGAGATGTGCATCGGCGGTGGCGAAGCGGCCCGGTTCTGCCCGCGCATGGACGCCGATGGCTTCGAGCCGCAGATTAAAAATCCGCACCAACCTCGCTTCGGCGCGCACCCACACCTCGCAGCCGACATACTCCGGTGGCGCCGAATAGTAGGCCCGCTCGTAGGCGACGTGGCCGTCGCGATGGACCAGGCGCTTCGCCTCGGCAAAGCACGGAAACAACGTCGCGGGCAGCGGCCGCAGCGCCGCGCGCTCGGCCTGCCCGAAATACGTGCCGACCTGCTGGCGGATGGTGCCGTGGATGCGGGTGTCGGCGACGGTGCGTTCCCAGTCGGCGAGAAACGCGTTTTGGGCGGCGAGGCTGTCGAACTGCCGGCCCTTGAGCGCGTTCGCCTGCGCGTATTTTACGCCGGCCTCGATTTTTCCCTTGTGGCGAGGCATGGCGGGCTTGGTTGGCAGGAGCGCCGTGCCGTAGTGCGCGCAGAACTCGCGCAACTTCGGATTGAGCTCCGGATCGAACCAGTCGGCCACCAACACCGCGGCCTTCAGGTTGTCCGGGACGAGCGTGGCGGTGACGCCACCGAACGCGCGAAACGCGTTCTCCAGGCAGCGAATCAGCGTCTCGGTGTCCTGGCGCCAGACGACCTCGCTGTAGCCCTTGCGCGAGTGACTGAGCACGGCGCGAAACAAATGCGGCCGACGCCGCTTGCCGTCGGCCACCACCCAGGCGCCGAGACCAAAATCCACCTGCATCTCGGCGCCGGGCTCGCACTCCATGCGTCGGAACGGCAGGTCAAACTTGTGCGCCAGCGAGCGCGCGAAGCGCTTCACCGATTGATAGTCACCGGTGAAGGCATGCTCGCGCACCAAGTCCTGATAGATCCGCTGGGCGGACAGACCCGCGGTCAGACCGGCCTTGATCTGCTCGGCAAACGGGGCGCTGCGGCTAGCTGGACCGGGCTTGACGCCGTAGGTCAGGTCACTGGCTGGTTTTGCCTCCGGCTCGCTCGTGGAGCCATGGGTCGAATCGCTGGCTGGTTTTGACCCGGCCATCGGCTCCGAGCCGGGGGTCAGGTTCGTGGCTGGTTTTGGCTGTCCAGACTCGCCGGAGCCGTGGGGCGGGTTGCTGGCTGGTTTTGCGTCCGCTCGCAGATACTTGGCCACGGTCCCTCGGTCCAAGGCGAGCTCGCGCGCGATGCGGCGCTGCGACCAGCCGTGGCTGCTGAGCGTGACGATGGTTTGTTGTAGGCTCACCTTGAGTTGGTTCATGCGCCGTCCGCGAAAACGATCTTCGCGCCCGGCGTAAACTAACCTCTCAAGATGGCTGGTTTTGAACCTGACCCTACCTGGTGGGTTTCACCTGACCGCCGACAAAAAAGCCGAACGGAAGAAAACACGTCTCAACTCTTGACTGGCCCGCAGGCAGCCGCCCTTCCCAACGATCCCAACATCACGGCGCACGCCGGCTCGTCTGACCGGTCGCTGCTCCTCCAACGCTCCCTCCACCTCCGCCTCACTCCTTGGTTCTCCGCCCCTCGCTACTACCATTCTCGCCCCTCCCCGGTGCGGATGGGTTGCCGTCACTTGCCCCCTCACGGCTTCCGCTACCGGAAAACACCCTTTTTAAGGCAAAAAATGGGTCATGTGTGAACTATCGACAGATAACGCGGCAGGGGCCCCGTCTCGACTCTTGACCGGTTCGGCGGTAGCCCCCCGCCCAACGATCCCAATGGCACGGCGCGCGCCGGCTCGCCGTCCCAAATTTCTCCGATCTGACACGCGCCCCGCAGTTCTCCTTCAACGCTTCGTGCGGTCAACGTAGGCCGCCTCGTGACAGGCAGTGTGAAAACCCGGCGGCACTCGGGAACCCGCGCGAGGCGTAGCGGAAACCGTGAGGTTTTCGCGGGATTGGCTCCGCGTTTGCGCGAAACGCTCCGGTCACGCTTCCGCTGCCGCTTGAGGGGGGCACACAGTCTGTCACCAGGCGGCACTACGGCTCGGGCACTCCCGGCTCTCACGAGCCGGCCTACCGGTTTCGGCAACCTCACCGCCAGTTACACATCCGCACCTTCGGCAAGTGTTCTTCTTTTGACGTGAACCGGCCGCCTTTGCCAAGGTCTGTGCCCCTCACTCTTGAAAGACGTCGATCTCTCGCCTCTCTCCAAAGCCGCCCACGGTTTCTGGCAACTCCTCCAACCGCTCTTTGCCGAGCATGCCTTTCTCACGATTGTCTGCGCCTTCTTTGCGGTGCTGATGACCCTGAGTTTCTACCGTTTCCTCCGCAGCATCAACCCGGGCCTCGTCGCCTTCATTCTCGTCCTCGTCTTCGGCGTGCTCGTCATGCACTGGACCGTCACCCGCACCGAACCGGCCTTCATGAAGCCCGTGATCGATTGGATCGCCCCGTTCTTTCCGTCCGCGCCCAACTACAAAGAGCCGAAAGTCCCGCCTACGAAAAAATCGCCCGCGAAGCCGTCGCCTTAAGCCACGCCCGCCGCTTCGTTGCGCTTCCCCTGTCGGTAGAGCAACGCCCCGGCGGCGAACATCG
>JBDKHE010000338.1:0-7237 GCA_039797805.1 Verrucomicrobiota bacterium | reverse complement strand
CCGTTCTCCGAAAGCTCAGTCACTCGCGATCCGCTGCAAGGACCAAAAATTGACCTGTCGATCTATGATCGCTGTGCACTCCTCTGATGTCTCAATGCTTCGAAGGAATGCGGATATCCTCGAATCCTCGGGTTGTGCCGGAACGTTTGGCCGCTACGGTCTGGTCCATGCCCCTCCTGAAAAAATTGTTCGCGTGTCTTGCTCTGAGTTTCTCTTCCGCTTGCGCGTATGCGCAGGCCCCCGTGCTGGCCTGGGAAACCGCCGGCTTCGTTGGTCCCGAGTCGGTGGTCTTTGATACGGTTCGTCAGGAGTACTACGTCTCCAACATGGGCACGTTCGGGCAAGGCGCCACGCCGGGCGATGGGTTCATCAGTCGCGTCAGCGTTGATGGCAAAATCATCGAGTTGCGGTGGGTCACGGGCTTCGACAATCCCAAGGGCCTCGCGCTGGCCAACGGCCGGCTTTACGTCGGGGACGACAAGGATCTCGTGGAGATCGACATCGCCGCCGGCAAGGTGGCCAAGCGCTATGCACCGGCGGACGGTCCCGGGTCCTTCAACGACTGCACGGCCGATGCGGCTGGGAATGTCTATGTATGCAGCGGCCGGCTTGACACGGTGTTCCGGCTCAGCGGCGGCGAGTTCGGGCCTTGGTACAAACTCGACAAAGCCCGGACCGGTGGGCTGAACGGATTGAAGGCGGAAAAAGACCGGCTCCTGCTCGGTGGCTGGTCGGTCAAAGGGCCCGATGGCAGGGAGCAGCTGGGGCATATTTCGACGGTGGCTTTTGCGGACAAGGCGCTGGGCCGACTCGGTGACCAGCCGGTCTGCCACATCGACGGCCTCGAACCGGACGGGCAGGGCGGGTACACCGTGACCGACTGGCTGACAGGCGACGTGTTGCAGGTGACGGCCGATGGCAAGACGTCGCCACTCCTGCAACTCGGCAAGGGCACGGCCGACCACACTTACTTGGTTGATCAGAAGCTGTTGGTCATTCCGCAGATGCTGGAAAACAAGCTTCGGGCCTACCGCTGGACCCCTGCGACCAAGGGGTGATCGATTGTTCTGAGAATTCCCTTTAGGCGTGGCTTTTGCCCGGGGGTAGGGCCGGTCTGTGACCGGCCGCTAGAAGCGGCCAGTCGGAGACTGGCCCTACTCGGGCGCTGTTACTTTTTGGGTGCCGCTCCATTGGTCCGGTCAAGATTGTGACAGTCCGGTCGATTAGTCGTTGAAGCTGAATCGCCCGCCCTCTCTGCTTTCGGGCCATTCGTTCAACCCCGAGAATGTCCCAGTCAGACGACTTTGAGTCGACAATCCGAATGTCTACCATTCGGTCGCTCACGCTTATGATGCGTAGGGGGCTCGGGTGGTTGCTTTTGGTGCCCGCCCTGGCCTTCGCCGCTCCTCCGGACGTGCTGGTCATCTGCTCTTACGCCCCGGGCTACGAATGGAGCGACGACATGTTGAAGGGGATGATGGATGCCGTCCGCGAAAAGCACCCGGAGTTCGAGCCCATTATCCACTTTCTCGACAACCGGCGGTTCCCCGACGAACGGCGGGAAGCCTGGCAGCTTGAGGATATCGTCCACAAGTGCCGCACCCGTCCGCCGAAGCTGATCGTCTCGCTCGACAACGCCGCTTTCGATTTCGTGCTCAAGCACCGGGCGGCTCTGGGCGCTGACATACCGTGGGTGTTCGGCGGGTTGAACCGTTATCTCCCCGAGATGATCGCGGGCCAGCGCGATGTGACCGGAGTCTCGGAGGAAACGGATTTCAGCGGCACCTTTGCCCTTATCCGCGCTCTGAAGCCGCAGGCCCGGCAGGTTCTCGTCATCGGCAACCAATCGGCGAGCAGCCTGGAAAAAAGCCGGGCCTTCGACGAGCTCGCCCCCGGTGAAGCCCGCGGTCTTGTTTTGGAGCACTATGACAACTGGACGAACGCCGAGCTGCTCGAGCGGGTGCGTTCCCTGAAGGATGACTGGGTCGGACTCATTTTGGATGTCACCACCGATGCGACCGGGGCCAACAACTACAACGATGCCACATTCAGCGAGCAGCTGGCGGCACAGGCGCGCGTGCCGCTGTTTCTCACCGCGCGTCCGCCTGGCACCAAGGATTGGGCGCTCCATTCCTGGGACGGCATCGGCGGGGGGATGGTGGTCGCGGATCTGCACGGCGCCAAGGTCGGCGAACTGGTTCTGCGCGTCCTCGCCGGCGAGCCGGCCGGATCCATTCCGGTGGTGACCCGTTCACCGCAGTCCCTGGAGGTGGATTATCGGCAGATGAAGCATTTCGGTCTCTCGACGGATCTGCTTCCGGCGGGCACCAAGGTCATCAACCAGCCGAAGACCTATTATCAGGTCAACCGCAGCCGGGTGATTCTCGTCGGCGTGGTGGTCCTGCTCCTGTGCGGCGTCATCGTGGTCCTGTCATTCAACATCCTGTGGCGCCAGCGCGCCGAGCGTGCCCTCCGGGAGGCGGAGGAGCGTCTGCGCACGGCGCAAAAGCTCGAGGCGGTCGGTCTGCTCGCCGGGGGCGTGGCCCATGATTTCAACAACATCCTCCAGGTCATCAGCGGCCATGCCAGTTTTCTCAAGGAGTCCGTCGCGGACCGGCCGGAAGCGAGCCAGGATGTGGAGACGATCAGCGCCGCCGCCGGGCGGGCGGCCCAGCTCACCGGTCAGCTGCTCGCCTTCAGCCGCAAGCAGCCGCTGCGGGTCGAGATGCTTGACCTTGGGGAACTCGTCGCCGCGGTGGTGAAAATGCTCCGCCGTATCCTTGGCGAGCACATCGAGCTCCAAGCTGAACTGCCGGACACACCGCTGTTTTTTTCGGGTGACAAGGTGCAGATCGAGCAGGTTCTCCTCAATCTCTGCGTCAACGCCCGTGACGCCATGCCGACAGGGGGACGGATCGTCATCAGTCTGCGGGCCCTCGAGCCGGGTGAGACGGCCGCGCCGTCGCCCGGACCGCAGTTGGAGCTTGTCGTGAGTGACAGCGGACCGGGTATGACCCCGGAGGTGAAGGCGCGGATTTTCGAGCCTTTCTACACCACCAAGACCTTGGGCAAGGGCACCGGCTTAGGACTGGCGGTCGCCCACGGCATCGTGCATCAACACGGCGGCACGATCACGGTCGAGAGCGCACCCGGTCAAGGGACCACCTTCCGCGTGGTGCTGCCCCAGGCGGATCCGGCAAAGCGCCGGGCGGTACCTGCGGCCCGTCAGGTCGCGCCGCCACGAACCGGCCAGGCGAAGGGAACGATCTTGCTGGCCGAGGATGATTCGCAGGTCCGCAACCTCGCGATCCGCTATCTCGAGGAGAGCGGCTACCAGGTGATCGCCGCGGCCGATGGCGAGGAGGCGGAGGAGCTTTTCCGGAAGCACGAAGCGGTGATCCGGCTCGCGGTGTTGGATGTCATCATGCCCAAGCGGAATGGGCGGCAGGTTTACGACAGCATCCGCCAGACCCATCCGGAGCTGCCGGTCCTGTTTTGCAGCGGCTATAGCGCCAACATGTTGCCAGCCGGCTTGGTGCCGGTCTCGGACATGGACCTTCTCAGCAAGCCGTATAGCCGGGATGAACTGCTGGAGCGGGTGAGGCGCACGCTGGACCTGCTGGGCTGAGCGGGGACGCCGGTCGAACGGGCGGAATAGACGATCCTGCGTTTCGGATTTGAGATTGCGCGTTGTCACTTTGCCAAGCGGGCCGAAGTCCGGCTCTGTCGTGGGCCTGCGCAATGCCTTCAGTCCACCCCGCCGATCTGCTCCACGCCATCGAGACCGACCTGCGCGGCAATATCCTGCCGTTCTGGATCCGTCATGTGGCCGACCCCCGTGCGCGCACCTTTCGCGGGGCGCTGGCCAACGACCTGATGGTTGATCCGGCCGCGGTGCGCGGGGCGTTGCTGACCTCGCGGATTCTCTGGACGTACTCCGCCGCCTTTCGCGCCTTGGCCGAGCCCGCCAGCCTGCAGATGGCCGATCTGGCCTGCGAGGATCTCATGCGTCGCTACCATGACGCCGTCCATGGTGGATTCCTCTGGTCCATTCATGCCGACGGCACCGTCGACCGTGATCGCAAGCAGGTCTATGGCCAGGCGTTCGCGATCTACGCCCTGACGGAGTACCATGCAGCCTCCGGCAAGCGTGGGCCGCTCGAGGAGGCCATCGCCCTGTTTGGCCTGCTGGAAAGGCACGCGCGGGACCGGGTGCACGGCGGCTACGTTGAGGCCTTCGCCCGCGACTGGACTCCGGTGACCGACTGGCGATTGAGCGCGGTGGACCAGAATGACCCCAAGTCGCAGAACACGATGCTGCACGTGATGGAAGCGTATACTCGGCTCCTGATCGTGTGGCCGGATACGGGCCTGCGCCAATCCTTGCGCGATCTCGTGGAAACCATGCTGACGCGGATCCTGGATCCCCACACCGGGCATCTCGGGCTGTTCTTCGCCCGGGATTGGCGACCAACCTCTCGACTCATTTCGTATGGTCATGACATCGAGGCAGCCTGGCTGTTGTCCCGGGCAGCCGAGGTGCTGGCGGATGCTGGCTTGGAGAAGCGGATTGCCGCGCTGGCCATCAAGATTGCCGATGTGACTTTGGCCGAGGGCACGGATACTGACGGGGCCCTTTTCAACCAAGGTGATCCCGCCGGGATTGTCGATGACACGAAGGAATGGTGGCCGCAGGCCGAGGCCGTGGTCGGATTTCTCAATGCCTGGCAGATCACCGGTGCCGACCGCTACCTGTCCGCTGCGGCCAAAACCTGGGAGTTTATCGAAAGCCACCTCATCGACCGGGAGCATGGGGAGTGGTTTCGCGGGGTCACCCGCGCGGGGAAAGTCATTCCCTCCTTCGAGAAAGTCGGCTTCTGGAAATGTCCCTATCACAACGGTCGCATGGGACTGGAAGCGATCGCGCGGTTGCGTGCTGGTGTGATGACCCGTTGAAGATTCGCGCTGCAAACAGCATGAAGCTTGGGGCCACGGACCTTCCGCGGTGTATCGGGACGGCCTGAGAGGCGCGCAGAATCTGGATGGATTGTCGCCCAGTCGCACGCCTATCGATCTCCACGGCGGCTACGGTTGGTGAGGAGACCAACCCTCCAATCCTCGAAGCACGTAATTCTGATTTTGCATTCTGGTGCCTGCACTCGCCTGATGAAGGCATGTCTTTGTGTGCAGTCGGACAACGGTGTATGAGCGAGCGGGAACCCGAGCTGGGTCTCGGCGTGGTGACGTTGGTGGATCGGGCGGCGAAACGGCTCGGCGTGTCGTTTCCAGCCACGGGGGAAACGCGGTTGTATGCGCTGGGCACGCCGGTTCTCCAGCGGGTGCAGTTTGCCGTGGGCGAGACCGTGACGCCCAAAACCGGGGCCCGGCTGGTGGTCGGCTCGGTCGAGGAGCACAACGACCTGCTGACTTATGTCGGCGACGGGCGACGGGTGCGCGAGGATGAGATTTCGGATGTGACGAGCGTGAGTCTGCCGCCGGAACGATTGCTGACGGGCCAGGCCGACCCGGGCGAGCTGTTCGACCTGCGCTGGCGCACCCTGCAGGCGCAGGCGGCGATCCGGTCCTCGCCGGTCCGGGGTTATCTCGGGGGCCGCCTGCAGTTGATTCCACATCAGTTCTACATTCTGCACGAGGTGTCCCGCCGGTTGGTGCCGCGCGTGCTGCTGGCGGATGAGGTCGGCCTGGGCAAGACGATCGAGGCCTGCCTGATTTTGCAGCGGCTGTTGGTGACGGGGCGGATCCGGCGGGTGTTGGTGCTGGTGCCGGAGTCACTCACGCACCAGTGGTTCGTCGAGCTGCTGAGGAGGTTCAACCTGTGGTTCAGCATCTTTGACGAGGAGCGTTGTGCCACGGTCGAGCGCAGCGAGCCCGGCCAGAATCCGTTTCACTCCTCGCAGCTGGCCTTGGCCAGTGTGGATTTTCTGGCTCGCAACGACCGGCGCCGCGAGCAGGCCACGGCCGCGGGCTGGGATGTGGTCGTGGTGGACGAGGCCCACCATCTCGAGTGGACGCCGGAACGCGTGAGCTTGGAATACGCGATGGTGGAAACCCTCGCCCGGCGCACCCCGGGCCTGCTCCTGCTGACGGCGACACCCACCCAACTGGGCCTGGCGGGACACTTCGCGCGGTTGCGGCTGCTGGATCCCGACCGCTATGCCGACTATCAGGAGTTTGTCGCCGAGGCTGATCGCTATGGCGCCGTGGCGGGCGTTGCCGGAAAAATCATCGAGAAAAAGACGCTCACCGCGACCGACCGCGCGGCGCTGCAAAAGATCTTCGGACGGGATCCCGAGCGGTTGCAACAGCACCTCGCGGCCCTGGCCAAGGGGCAGAGCGGTGCGAGGGAAGCGCTCCTGCGCACCTTGCTGGATCAACATGGCACCGGGCGGGTGGTCCTGCGGAATACGCGCGCCGCCATGACCGGGTTTCCGCGCCGGAAGTATGTCCCGGTGCCGCTCGCCGAGGCCAACCTGAGCCAGCTGGCCCGGGTTGCCCGGGAGACGCGGGCGGAGGAGACCGGGAACGAGGCCGACATCCGGTACTCCTTCCGGGAGGACGTGCGGATCGACTGGCTGGTCGGGTTGTTGGCGGAGGTGCGGCCCGGCAAGGTGCTGCTGATCTGCCGTTCGCCGCGCAAGGTGCTGGCCATCGAGGCGGCGTTGCAGGAACGGGTGAACGCAAAGGTCGGCCTGTTTCATGAGGGCCTGCCGCTGGTGCAGCGCGACCGTCAGGCTGCGTGGTTTGCCGAGCCCGACGGTGCCCAACTGTTGCTCTGTTCCGAGATCGGCAGCGAGGGACGCAATTTTCAGTTTGCCCATCATCTGGTGCTCTTTGACCTGCCACTCAACCCGGGCCTGATCGAGCAGCGCATCGGCCGGCTGGACCGGATCGGGCAGACGGAAACGATCCGCATCCATGTGCCGTATATCGTGGGCAGCGCGGAGGAGGGCATCGCGGCCTGGTATCATCGGGGACTGGATGCCTTCGAAACCTCGTTGCATGGCGGCACCGAATACCGGGATCTGTTTCGCGAACGATTGCTGACCCTGACCTGCGGTGCGTCCGGCTATGCGGAACGAGATCTGGAAAAGCTGATCAAGGAGACCGCGGCCTTTCGGCAGGAATTGAATCTCAAGATGAAGCAGGGTCGCGATCGCCTGCTGGAGCTCAACTCCTTCGACCCGGAGGTGGCCGCGCGGATTGTGGCGCAGGTGCG
>JBDKHE010000337.1:0-5444 GCA_039797805.1 Verrucomicrobiota bacterium | reverse complement strand
ACAAGTTTTCCCCGATTCTCGCCCTCTATGCCGTGAAGAGTGTGCAAAACGATGCGACCAGGACGATCCAGCGCTACAATGGTCTGCTGGCCGGTGATCCTCGTTTGACTGAATTCTTCACCGTGAGTCCGCTGTCGAACTTGAAGGAAATCGGTATCAAGGGTGAGGCCTTCAGTGGCCGCATGTCCTATGCCTTGAATTACTGGGAAATGACCCGCCAGGGCAGTGTGGTGAACATTCTCGCCAACGGCACCTCCCAGGGCTCGCCCGTGACCTTCGGCACGCAGACGGAAATCCAGGGCGCGAAGTCGAAAGGCTTCGAGTTCAGTGCCTATGGCAGCATCACGAACCGCCTGAGCCTGATTGCCAATTATACCAAGATGACGACCAGTCAGGCCTTCACCGGTCAGCAGAACAGCGTCGGCTATTCGGTCGCGGCGGGCACCACCACCATTCCGATCCGGTTTGCGCCGACCTGGAATGGCACTGTGTTCATGAAATACAGCTTCCGTGACACGAAGAACGAGGGCTTTGAGGTCAAGGCAGGCCTCTCGGCGATCGGACCGTTCCTCGCCCAGATTACCAACTTCGGGCTCACCAAGATCCCGCAGAACCAAAAGTCGGTCGACTTGGGTGCCAGCTACCGTTGGCAGAAATATGATTTCGATCTGATGGTGACGAATGTGACCAACGCACCGTTTCTGGTGACCCGCGATCAGCCACCTCGCACGGTCCGGCTGAGCGTCGCCACCCGATTCTAAGAATGGAGCGAGCCAATGGCGGGCGTGACCGCCCCCATTGGCTGTCTGCAAAAACCGAATTGAACCAGGCTCGCACCGTGAACGCGACCAGCCCCAGCCCGGGTAGCCGGGGTTGAGCCGGTCAAGACTTTCACCAGCCGCCAATAATAAGTGTCCCCATGAACTACGTACGCTTCGGACTTTTTTTGATGCTAACGGTCTGCTCTGGCGCCAGCCCGGCAATGACCAGAGTGGCCTACAACCACCCGGGGCTCGTTACGGACCTGGGCGTTGGTCTTTGGTCCTGGCCTCTGCCGATGGATTTCAACAGGGACGGCCTCATGGATCTCGTGGTGGCCTGCACTGATCGGCCGTCGAACGGCGTCTACGTGTTTCTGAACACCGGGGAGTTTGACCCGGTGACCATGCTGCCGCTCTTCGCACCCGCGACGCGGCTGGGCGCGGCCGGGCCCTCGCCGCAGGTTTCCTACGTCCACGGCCGGCCGGTCGTCACGACCTCGGGCAACGTTTATCCGGATTTCCTGCAGTCGGGTCTGGATAAACCGGTCGCGCTCGGTGATCCGACCAAGATCCATATCGCGGAGGGTCGGATCCGCGCCAACCAGTGGAAGTTCGTGGATTTTGATGGCGACGGCGTGCAGGACCTTGTGGTTGGCATTGATTACTGGGGTGACTATGGGTGGGACGACGCTTGGGATGAGCACGGGCGGTGGAAGAACGGACCGCTGCGTGGCTATGTCTATTTGCTGAAGAATTCCGGCACGGACGAAAAGCCCGTCTATGGCAAGCCCGAGAAGATTCTCCTGTCCACGGGCCAGCCGATTGATGTCTTTGGCATGCCGTCGCCCTGCTTTGGCGATTACGACGGCGATGGGGATCTCGACCTCATCTGCGGTGAATTTCTCGACGGTTTCACCTACTTTGAGAACACCGGTTCAACGACGCAGCCTCGCTATGCACCTGGTCGTCGGCTCATGGTGGCAGGCCAGCCCCTGCGGATGGATCTCTGCATGATCGCGCCAACGGCCGTGGATTTTGATGGGGATGGCGACCTGGACCTGGTGGTCGGAGACGAGGACGGACGGGTTGCGTTTCTTGAGAACACCGGGGTCCTTGTCGACGGTCTGCCGCAGATGCTGCCGCCGCGCTATTTCCGGCAGCAGGCCGATGCCGTGAAATTCGGGGCCCTGTCCGCGCCCGTCAGTATTGATTGGGACGGGGACGGCCTGGAAGACCTGATCGCGGGCAACACGGCGGGATACCTGGGCTTCATCAAGAATCTGGGCGGGAACCCCGTGCGTTGGGCGGCCCCGGTCTATCTCGCGGCCGAGGGCGTTTTGATCCGGGAGTTGGCGGGACCGAACGGCTCGATCCAGGGCCCGGCCGAGGCCAAATGGGGGTATACCAATCCGAGTGTGGCGGATTGGGACGGGGACGGTCTGCCTGACATCCTGACCAATGGCATTTGGGGCCGGATCACGTTTTTCAAAAATATCGGGACCCGCACCTCGCCGCGCCTCGCCGCCGGCCAGCCGGTCGAAGTCGTTTGGCCGGGCAAGACCCCGAAGCCGGCTTGGAACTGGTGGCAGCCCAAGGACCGCGAACTGGTTACCCAGTGGCGGACCACCCCGACCATCATCGACTGGAACAAGGATGGCTTGCCCGATTTGGTGATGCTCGATCACGAGGGCTACCTGGCGTTTTTTGAGCGCCGGCGGGCTGCCGATGGCCGGCTGGAGCTATTGCCTCCGCAGCGGATATTCTGGGGTGAGGGGGTGTCCTCGTACGATGGGAGCGGGCGTCCAACCAACCAGCAATCCGGTTTGCTCCGGATGAACGAGCGAGGTGCCGGAGGAAGTGGTCGGCGCACGTTCTGCTTTATCGACTGGGATGGCGACGGTATCCTCGACCTCCTCGTCAACAGTGACACCAACGTCAACGTGCTGCGCGGCCTTGGTCGCGACGAGGCTGGTCGCTGGCGGTTCACCGACGCCGGACCGGTCCACACCCAGCGCCTCGCCGCCCATTCGACAACGCCCACCATCGCCCACTGGCCCGGCGTGACCACGCCCGTGCTGGTGATCGGCGCGGAAGACGGCTTTTTCTATTCCCTGCCCCTCGATCGTTCGACCAAATGACCGCCTCGCACCAACCACCTCGCCAAGGAGTTCTGGCCGCCCTTTGGCTGCCGACGGATTCCAGTGGAAACTTGCTCCGCGCCGAACTGGCCCGGCACCTCACCTTCTTGAAGAAAAACGGGGTGACCGGGATTCTTGCCTTGGGGAGCACCGGAGAGTTTCCCCAGTTCGACATCGAAGAGCGCAAGCGAGCCCTGGCGATGGTCGCCGAACTCGCGGCGCCCCTGCCGGTCATCGCGAATATCAGTGATATCCGGCCGCAGGCAGTGGGGGAGCTCGGGCGCTTTTCCCGTACCCTGGGATTGCCCGGAGTGGCCATCATGGCACCCGGATTTTTCCCGTCTTCACAGGCCGATGCGCTGGCCCATTTTCTTCATGCAGCGGACAAATCGGGACTCCCGACCATGCTGTATAATTTCCCCGAGCTGACGGGCACCCGCATCGGAATCACGACGGTGGCGGCCTTTGCGGATCAGGCACCCATGTTCGCGATCAAACAGAGCGGCGGCGAGTTCGCCTATCACCGGGAGCTGATCGCGCTTGGCCAGGAAAGGAACTTTGCGGTGTTCTCCGGCGCGGATACGCGGTTGCCGGAGGTGTTTGCCCTGGGAGCGGCCGGCTGTATCGGCGGGCTCGTCAATATCGCTCCCGAATTGATGGTGCACCTTTATCGCGTGTGTCGTGAGCGGCTCCCGGGCGAAACGAGTCCGGCCTTTGAGCAATTGAAGGAGATCGGTGCATGCATCGACCGGCTGACGTTCCCTCTGAATGTTGCCGCCGGCCTGGAGGCACGAGGTTTTGCCGCTGGGCAGCCCAAGGCGTTGGTTTCAGCTACATCGCTGGCTATCTACCAGGAGATTGTCCATGATCTGAAGGCGCGGTTTGCGACGTGGGGCCTGGCGCTCCCCGATGAACGCGTTGACCGCACCGGATAATCCCTTTCGTTACCCCTCATGGTCACCAGTCACTTTACCACCCTCGATCTGATAGTGCTGGTCGGCTACTTCATCGGCACCCTGACCCTGGGATTCTCTTTTTGGCGGAAAAGCCGGACTGTCTCGGGCTTCACGGCGGCCGAGGGCAGTCTCCCGGGCTGGCTCATCGGGCTGTCGATCCTCGGCACCTATGTCAGCAGCATCAGTTTCCTGGCGTTGCCGGGCAAGGCCTTTGCCAGCAACTGGAATTCGTTCGTGTTCAGTCTCTCGATTCCCCTGGCCGCGTGGATCGGGGTGCGTTGGTTTCTGCCGTTCTACCGCCATGGCGGGCACATTTCCGCCTATTCGCATCTGGAGGAACGATTCGGCAAATGGGCCCGGATCTACGCCAGCGCCTGCTATCTGCTAACCCAGGTGGCCCGGATCGGGGTGGTCACCTATCTGACCGCCTTGCCGATGCATGTGCTGCTCGGATGGGATATCCGGTTGATCATCCTGGTCACCGGTCTGGCCACGACGCTGTACACCTTTGTGGGTGGAATTGTTGGCGTGATCTGGACCGATGCCATTCAGACGGTCATCCTCATGGTTGGCGCCTTGGTGTGCGCGGTCCTGATGCTGCTGGGTCTGCCCGAGGGGCCCGGGCAGGTGTTCACGCTCGCGGCCGAGCACCAGAAATTCAGCCTCGGCAGCTTTGCCCTGAACCTGTCTGAGCCGACCTTCTGGGTCGTGCTCGTGTACGGCGTGGTCATCAACCTGCAGAATTTCGGCGTCGATCAGAATTACGTGCAGCGCTACCACACCTCGAAGAGTGATGCCGAGGCGCGGAAGAGCATCTGGGTCGGCAGCCTGTTGTACGTGCCGCTTTCGGCGTTGTTTTTCTTCATCGGTACAGCGCTGTTCGCCTACTACGCCACGCACCCCGAGGCCCTGCCGGAGGTCTATCGGGACCCGGCGCGAAGTGACTCGGTGTTTCCGTGGTTCATTGTCTCGGTCTTGCCGCCCGGGGTGACGGGATTGCTCGTGGCGTCGATATTTGCCGCGGCTATGAGCACGATTTCCAGCAGCCTGAATTCAACCGCCACCATTGTGCTAAACGACTATTACCTGCGGTTTTTCCGGCCGGATGCGGAGGAGAAGCCCAAGATGCGGATGCTGTACGGTACGACCATCATCATGGGCGTCCTCGGCACGGGCATCGCCCTCGCGATGATCAACGTGCGCAGTGCGCTGGATACCTGGTGGACGCTGGCGGGCATCTTCGGGGGAGGCATGCTCGGCCTTTTCCTGCTCGGTTTCCTGGCGCGCTCCGCCGGCAAAGCCGCCGGTCTCACCGCCGTATCCATCGGCGTTTTGGTGATACTTTGGATGAGTCTGTCACCGAAATGGGGCGGGGCACTTGCGGCCTGGCGCAGTCCGTTCCATAGCTTTCTCACCATTGTGTTTGGTACCGCGGCCCTCCTGCTCGCCGGCTTGCTCGTCGTCTCGGTCGGGCACCAGCGCCGTGTGAACCGGACTGATCGCTAGCCAGCAAATGAGGGTGAACCGTATTCTGCTCCTGTGCTTGGGCGGTATCATGACGGGAGGTTTGCCGGGCACCGCCGCCAGTT
>JBDKHE010000336.1:0-4055 GCA_039797805.1 Verrucomicrobiota bacterium | reverse complement strand
GCGGCACACATGGTGTAAGTTTTTCCACTGCCTACGACATGAGCGAGCAGGCTGTTCTGGGTCTGCAGAATCCGCCAGACGGCCGCCTTCTGGTGCGGCCGGAGGGTGATGGCGGGACTGGCGCCGGGCAGCGTCAGGTGGTCGCCGTTGAAGGTGCGGAGCCGGACGCCGTTGAATTCCGCGTTGTATTTGCGCACGAGCCGTTCGCGCCGGGCATCGTCCTGCCAGATCCACTCGGCGAACCGGTCCTTGATCTTCTGCTGTTTTTCGCGGGCGCCTTCCGTCGCGGTCGGATTGATCATCGGGTTCTTCTTGGCATCGAGATCGTAAACCGTCGGCGTCCGGAGATTGAGGACGTCGGCGATCAGCTCATGGGCGGCAATCCGCTCCGTGCCCCACTCCGTGAGGTTGGCGACACTGCGCTTGCCGTAGTAACCCACCTGGACCGTCCAGAGCCCGAGCTGCGGGGCGTGGCTGACTTGCACGCCATCGGCCTCGTGCCCCTTGAGTTTGAGCAGGTCGCGCGTGAAGGCTTCGATATCGGACGCGGGAATCCACACCGCACCCAGTCGGGCGTCGATCTCCGTGGCCTTGAGGTCGGCCGGTTGGATGCCCCGGAGTGCCTCGACGTTGGCCCGGAACCGGGCGTCGCGCTTCGCCGCCCGCTCGGCCAAGGTCAGTTTTTCCCGGACATTGCCCGAAAGATAGTCGTCGTCGGTTTCCCACTTCTTCGTCGCCGGATTGAGGTATAGGGCTCCGCCCAATTCCGGCATGAACTCCTTTTCCGGCTGACCGAGGAGCTTCGCCATGTGGGCGACATCGACGCGGCCTTTTTCACTGAGCGTGATGACCAGCGCCTCCTTCGCGTCAGCCGCCTGCTCGACCGGGCGCGGAGGCTGGATGGTCCGCTCCCGGAACACGGCGGTCTTCGTTGCGCTGTTTTTGTCCTCGTCGTAGTTTTCCAACGACAGGAGCAGCGGAAGGTCCGGGTCGCCGACGAACGCCCGGACATTGGCCGGCTGGGTGATCGGTCCGAACTGCCCCACGAAATAGTCGTAATCCTGATTGAGCCGGAACCGGGCGGCCTCGACCTCCCCCTCGCTGCGGTTCTCCACTTGGGTTTGCAGGCAGTCGCGCACCGCCTCGCGCACGCGGATAAGCCCCCGAAGTCGCCGGATCGTCGGCACCGGCAGATTCTCCAACAATACCAGTTCGTCGCCTTCGCGGCGGGCGATGCCACCCAGCTCCGTGACGGTGTAAGCGTTGGGCTTCACCCCGGCAGGCACGGAAACGGTCTGGCGCTGGGCTGCGATTTCCGCCGCCGAGACGGGCTGATAGACATTCGCCGGCAGTGTTCCCATGGCTGCGGCCAGGGCCTGACCCAGGTTGCGGCCGTCGCTGGCAAGTTCCGGCTCGTTGCGGCCATACATCCCGCGCTCCGCCACCTGCATCCGGCCGAGCATCATCTCCACCCGCGAATGGTAGTATTCGTTCAGGGCGATGGGCTCCGGCCCGCCGACATTGAAGGGCTCCGATTTGATCCACGCGATACCGTTGGGCTTCTCACCGGGGAGCCGCTTGCGCAGGTAGAGAATATCCGTCGTGACCCGCGTGTTGGCGTTCTGCTTGAACGCGGTGTTCGGGAGCCGGACCGCGGCGAGCAGATCGGCCTTCTCCGCGACCAGCTCGCGCAGGAGCGAGTGCTGCTTGTCCATCGTTCCATGCGAGGTGATGAAGGCGACGAGGCCGCCCGGCCGGACCCGCTCCAGCGTTGCGAGGAAATAGTAGTCGTGAATGCGGAACTTGCGGGCGTTGAACTTCGGGTCGAACGGCGCGTAGTCGCCGAAAGGCACGTTGGATATTGCCAGGTCGAAACTGTTCGTCGGCAGGACGGCCTCCTCGAAAGGCTGGGCGCGGATTTCGGCGTCAGGGTAAAGCATGGCGGCCAGCCGCGCCGTGAGCGGGTCGATCTCGATGCCGGCCAGGTGTGACCCGGCGCGCATGGCATCGGGCATGACCCCGAAGAAATGCCCCAGCCCGCACGCCGGCTCGAGAATCCGGCCATGCTTGAAGCCGAGGCGGTCGAGACCGGCATACATCGCACCCACGACCAATGGCGAGGTGTAGTGGGCGTTGAGCACCGTCGCCCGGGCCGTGACGTATTCCTCCGGGGTGAGCAGTCCCTTGAGTTCCTTCTGTTCGGGCTGCCACTGCGGCGCCTCGGTGGCGCTGGCGAACACCTGGGGCAGACCGCCCCAGCCGACATACTTCACCAGGACGGATTTCTCCGCGGGCGTCGCCGTGCGGCGCGCCGCCTCGATGGCCCGGAGCAACTCGATCGCCAGCACGTTCTGGCGGTATTTGTCCTTGGCGGACCCTTCGCCCAGCCCATCACTGTCAGTGATCCGGTAGTTGGCCTGATTGCGGGGAGCCGCTACGGCTTCTCCGGCGGGAGCAGGATGTATTTTTCCCGCAACAGCTCCCACGCCTGATCGTGCGCCTGCTGCGGCGTCCGGCCCTGCTTCCGGAAATCCCGAATCAGCCGCTCCATCTCCGCCGCCGTCCGCTCCTGCGCCTCCAGGAGCACCGTCTGGAGGCTGCCGCGAGTTTCCAATTCCTCCACCATCCGCGGGCGATGTTCCCGCCAGTGCTGTTCCGCCATCCGTCCGTATGCGAGTAGTCCGCTCATTTTGCAGGTGCTCGAAGAGGTCGAGTTGAAGGGTTTCGTTGGACCGTTTTACCGCCATTGGTCATTTGGGTTCAACCTTGGATGCGTCACCCTTGGCGGTCTCGACCTTGATGGCCTGCACCCAGGGCTCGTCGGAAAGCGCCGCGCGGCGGGCCGGTGCCTCGCGCAGCTTTTGCAGCCGGGCCTGGTCGAGGGCATCTCGCGCCGCCGCCAGCCCGCGGCCCGTGACCGCGATCCAGTCGGCCCCCGCCTTGATGCGGAGCCTGTCCTCCTGACCGAGGACGGTCAGCTCCCACTGCTTCAATTCGCCGGCGAGGTAGGAGATGCTGCGGTCGACCAGTTCGAAGCGCACCACCGGCACCGGGTGGCCGGAGACCACCACGCAGGGCTCGGTGCCAGAAGGCGTTGCCTCAGTTTCGCGATGGCGCAAGGTCACCGGCCGGCCCCCATGCCCGTGCCCTCACCCGTCCGGTTTGGCGCAAAATAGCGCTGCCAGACGGATTCGTGGGCGGTTGTCTCGGCAGTCTCCGCTACCGCTTCCGTGGCGAGCCGGCGGTCGCCGGGCTGCTCCATCGCGGCCACGGCGGCGGCGCGATCGGTGGTGTAGATCATCTGGCTCTCCCGGAACCGCGAATTGCTCACATACGCCTGCTTCAGGTCCGCCGCGACCACGGCCTCGTCGCCCATGAGAAGGATACCGCGATCCACGGTCTTGCCCTGGGCGGCGTGCGACGTGGTCGCATACCCGTGCGTGAACTGCCGGAAATACGCCGGGATGCGCCGGCCGTCCTGCAAATGAATCACCCCGTCATCCCCCAACCCGGCGACTTCTACGATATCGCCGTTTTTCAGCCTGATCGGCTTGGCGTTGGCCCGGATCAGCAGCCGGTCGCCGACGCTCACCGGCAAGTCGTGCCGCTCGCCAACCTCGAAGCCAAACGCCCGGCCCGGTTCCAACCAGCGTTTGACGCCGTCCACCCGCTCCACTTCCAGCCAACGGTCCCGGGTCCGCAGGACCGTCACCATTTCATGCTTCAAGAAGCCGTGAGCCGGGCGATGGAACACCAGCACTTCGCCGGGACGATAGTTCTCCACCCGCCGTCTTTCCTCGCGTGTCCAGTGGAGCGGCGACACGACTCCGCAAATTCGCTCGGCTTCGGCCAGGGTGCCAGCGGTGCGCAACTGGGCGCGCACGGCGGTTGTGAATTGGCGGATTTCCGACCACACCGGCGAAATCGCCAGGCATCGCTTCCCGGCGGCGACGGCCTGCACATAGTCCGTCGCCGCGGTCCGGAAGAGGTCACGCTCGCGCGGGATTTCTTTCACCGCCCCCAGCCGCTCGAAACGCCGGAACGCCTCATAGGCA
>JBDKHE010000335.1:0-5083 GCA_039797805.1 Verrucomicrobiota bacterium | reverse complement strand
CTCCGGGTTGGGGGCGAAGACGACCTGCTTGTCGGACCGGCTGAAGATGGCGGTGACCTCGTGGGTCGACGGTTTGTTCAGCATCTCCTTCAACAGTGCCTGCGCCTCGGCGGCGTAGTTCAAGAGCCCCTCGCCGCTGCCCCAGCGGTGGGCGGCGAAGAACAGCGCGGTGGCGATCCACTCCTCGCCATCACTGGCCGAACCGGGGTCGATGATGGTGCCGTCGAACTTGCACTGCCAGGCGAAGTAGCCTTTGCGCGGACCGGCGGCATGGCGCATGTATTTGTTCGCCCAGCGCCAGAGACGGTCGAACTCCGCCTTCTTGTCGAGCTGCACCGCGAGCATCATGCCGTAGGAGATGCCCTCGGAGCGGACGTCGTTGCTGCCGATGTCCGCGATGTAGGCGAGATCGTCGCCAACGGGGAAGTAGAGGCGCTGGGTCGCCTCGTCACCGTGGAAGAGCTGTTGCCACGCGGCCGCGAGCTTCGCGTCGAGCTCGGCTTCGGATTTGCCGAGGAGCTCGGCGAAAAGATTGCGGGCGGAGGCGGGCGCCGGTTGGGCCTGGGTGCTGGCCGGGTAGAATCCGGCCAGCAGGGCGACGGCGAGACCGGCCGAACGGAGCAGTTTCATCACGGGTAGGACCGCTGGCCCAGGCAAAGGTTCAGGCACCGGCCTGGGCCTTGCGACGGCGTTCGGCCAGTTCGGCGGACATCTGCAGGGTGGTGCCCTTGTTCAGGCCGCAGGCCGCCACCGAGATCACGCAGCCGAGGAAGAAGAGGCCGACGATGATGCTGGAGCAGGTACGGAAACCGGCGATCGCGTTGGGGGCGTCGGGCATGTGCGTCTCGTAACCCCAGAAACCGGAAAGGATCCAGAGCAGGCCGGCCGAGCCGAGCGCGAGGCCGGACTTCAGCGAGAAGCCGATGGTGGCGAAGACCATGCCCGTGAAGCGGCGTCCGGTCTGCCATTCGGAATAATCGGCGGCATCCGCGTACATAGCCCACATGATCGCGCAGGTCGGCGCATAGACGATGGAGCCCGTGATCGCGAGGGTGACCATGCCCCAGGTAGCGGTGGGGGGCAGCAGGTACATGATGAAGGCGTTGACGGCGGCGAGGGAGAAGCAGACGAGGGCGACATTCTTGCGGCCGAATTTTGCGGACAACCCCGCCGACAGCATGATGAAGATGATGGTGGTGCCGGTGCCGAGCATGTTGACGATGCTGTTGAAGACGTCGGCCGAGTTGGTGGCGGTCTCCCGGGTGCCGTGGAGGATGTAGCCCATCCAGTCGGCGAGGCTGCCGGTGGGCGCCATGTCGGGCGTGGTAAGGCCGAGCTGGGCGACCCAGTCGAACATCGCGCCCTTGTCGGCGTACTGGTGGTAATAGTGGTAATGGGCGCCGCCGCGGAAGGTGAGCATCGCGAAGTGGAAGCCCGTGTAGATGAACAGGGCGATCCAGGGCTTGTTCTTGAGCAGGTCGAGGAAGTCCTGCTTGGGGGAGGACTTGGTCTCCACCACCGGCTGGATGCGCTCCTTGGTGGTGAAGAAGGTGACGAGGAACAGGACGAAGCAGAGGACGGCCCAGATGCTCATCGTCATCTGCCAGCCGTGCTGGCGGTCGGCGCCGTGGGCGAACTTGGCGACCAGCGGGAGGGTGAGGCCGCCGACGATGAACTGGGCGATGTTGGCCGAGACGAAGCGGTAGGAGTTGAGCTTGGTGCGCTCGTTGAGGTCGGCCGTCATGACGCCGCCGAGGGCGGAGTACGGCATGTTGTTCATCGAGTAGAGCGTCATCAGGATGGTGTTGGTGATGCCGGCCCAGGCGATCATCGCGCCCATGCTCCAGCCCTGGGGCGTGGTGTAAGCGAGGATCATGACGACGGCCCACGGCAGGGAGGTCCAGAGGACCCACGGACGGAACTTGCCCCAGCGGGTGTTGGTGCGATCGGCGATGATGCCCATGATGGGATCGAACGCCGCGTCCCACAGGCGGGGCCACAGCAGGATGGCGGCGGCGGCGCCGGAGGACAGGCCGAAGACGTCGGTGTAGAAGCTCGTTTGGAAGAGCACCATCGACATGAACACGAAGTTCGCGGCGGCATCACCGGCGCTGAAGCCGGCTTTCTCGATGAAGGAGAGTTTTTGGTTGGGTTGGTCGGGTGCGCTCATGGGGTGGGGGAGGAGTGGTGACGGGAAAGTTATTCGAGCAGCCAGAGGCAGGCGGTGACGCCGCGCGGGTAGTAGCGGCTGCCGCAGGCTTCGCCGGAGTCGCTGCGGATCTGGTCGCACATGGCGTCCTTGCCGCAACCGGGGGTGCGCTGCCAGTCGGCATGCACCTGGTCGCCGGCGCGGGCCGCGGGGGTCATCGCCTCGGGGAAGAGGCGGCGGACGACGTGCTGGGCGAGCGCGATCTTGGAGAACCAGGTGTTGGTGCTCGTGCTGCTCATCTTCCAGCCGCCCGTGCGGGCGTCGAGGCACACGCCGGGTTGCAGCGCCTGACTGATGTGCCGGCCGAGCTGGGCGAAAAGGGCGGCGAAGCGTCCGTCGCGCCTGGTGGCGTCGCGGTAGCCAAGGAAGAGCGGGTAGACGAAACCTTCGACCGCAGGCAGAATGCGCGAGCGGTTGCCCTGCTCGAACACGGCGGGGAAGAAACCGGTGTCGGACTCGAATTTGGTCGTGAGCGTGTGCGCCAGCAGGTCGGCGGTGGCGCCGGCGTCGGCCGCGGGTCGGGTGAGCGCGAGAGTGGCAAAGGCCTTTTCCAGCAACACCCACGCCCCGAGGGTCTTCACGGCGAGATAGAGGTTGTTGCGGGCCTGGCCAAGGGAGACGTCGAGACTGTCGTAGGTGGTGATCTCGGCCCCCGCGCTCACGCGGGAGGAATCGTGCTTGAGGATCCCGTCGCGTTTGGCTGCCTCGGGATGGTCGCGGCGGCGGAGGCTCTCGGCGCAGGCGAGGAGGATCTTCCGGTTGTCGCGCAACCACGCCCGGTCGCCCGTGTGGGCGGCGTAGGTGCAGGCGCAGATGACCCAGTTGAGCAGCTGCTCCATGGTCATGTGGCTGAAGCAGCCCTCGATGCCGTCGCATTCGTAACTGGAACGACCGGCCGGGGTGAAGAAATCGTTCACGCCCATGTCGTGGGTGAAAGAGAGCCCGTGCTGGTCGCTGTACGAGTAGCGGCGGACAAAAAGATCGAGCGTGTCGCGCACGGCCCAGGGCTGCCAGACCAGCTCGTGGAAGAGGTGGTCCACGGTGAGATCAAAGGTGTTGATCATCCGGTATTCGCCCTCGTTGACCACCCAGAGCGGCCTGCCCTTGTGCCAGAGGAGCTGGCTGCTGCCGAGGTAGCTGTGCGTGGCCTGCGCGAGGAGGAACTGTTGGTCGGCGTCCAGTCCGCTGCGCGCAAGCTCACGGTCGCGGCGCGCGGCGAGCTGCTCGTAGCGGCGGAACTCGGCGAGGCCGTGACCCAAGACATCCTCCAGGTCGCGGAACACACGCGTGTACGCATAAGGCGCCGTCAGGCCTGTGGTGACAGGGCCGCTGGTGTAGAAACCCAGGACGAGCGGGAAACGTTTCCGGCGGCCGGCCGGCACGGTGAAGACGAGGGCGGTCTCGCCGGCGATGACGTGCAGCCGGCGGTAGTCGAAGAACTTGGGATTGAGGATGTCAAAGCCCTGTGTGAGGGTGACATCGCGTCCGGGTTTGGTGGCGTAGCCAAACTTCCCGCCGCCCGCGAAGCCGGCGAGGGAGGGATCGGTGTCGCCGAGCGGACGCAGGGTGTCGTCGCCGTTGCCGACCCCGAAGAGCAAACGGACGGGCGCCGTGCCGGCGCGGTTGTCGTACTCGATCCAGCCCGTGATGACGGGCGCGAGGTGAAAGCGGCTGGCGGCGCGCTTCATCTTCGCCGGGTCGGGCACTTCACCAAACGGGGAGAGCAACGAGAAGCCAAAGCGGGTCCCGTCAGCCCGCCAGGTGTCGCTGGCGGAGCCGAGCGTGCGTTGGTAGTCGGACGGGCGCAGGGCCTTGAAGCCGCGGGGCGGCTGCACCACTGTGGTGTCACCGGTGAAGGCGCTCTCCTGGGATTTGGGCGGAGTCAGAAAAGGCAGGAGCTGCCATTGCGAGTCGGCGGCCGTCTGGTAGCCGATGTACACATTCTGGCGGGCGGGCCCGCGCAGGGATTGTCCGAAGCCGCCCGGTGCATCCACCAAGCCGACCGTGAAGCTGGCAAAGGCGCCGAACGGCGCGTGCTGGGTATGATAACTCTCAGCAGCGGCCGGTACTCGGGAAACTTTCAAATCAGACGGGGCAGGGGCGGACATGGGGCGTGGAATTGAACCGTGGAGACCGGCACAGGGTACGGTCTCGGAGGCTGACTATCGGGCAGGGGAGGCCTCGCATCGAGATCAGAATGCCCCGGCATGCAGACTTCCCGGCGGATGGCCGGCGCTGAAAAAGAGGAGCGGGACGCGGGAGTAGCATGCGTATGTTTCGATGTGGCCCGGTCAGGGACCTCAGAGGGGTGGCGGGCACTTTCGGGTATCGGGAAAAGCGGTCCAAGGGATGGCAGATGCTAACAATAGACTTGTCTATGCGCACGCGGGCCGTTTGGTCTTCAAGCACCCCATGAGTGAACGTCGCGTCACGCTTTCTGACATCGCGCGCAAGGCCGGAGTGCATGTCACCACCGTATCCCTCGCGATGCGCAACCATCCCCGTCTGCCCGAAACCACCAGGCAGCGCATCCAGGCGCTGGCGCAGGAAATGGGCTATACGCCGGACCCGCTGCTGCGGGCCCTGGTGGCTTATCGCGGGGGCGTGATCGAGCGGCGCAACACGCCGACGCTGGCGTATGTGACGAACTGGACGACGCGCTGGGGTTGGAAAAACGTCACGGCGCATCCTGATTTTTATGCCGGTGCCCTGGCGAAGGCCAAGGAGTTGGGCTATGTGCTGGAGCATTTCTGGATGAAGGAGGAGGGCATGAGCCAGGAGCGGCTGGGCCAGATCCTTTACTCCCGCGGCATCAACGGGGTCATCATCGCCTCCCATGGACGCGAGATGGGCGACGCCCTGCAGTTCAAGTGG
>JBDKHE010000334.1:0-3117 GCA_039797805.1 Verrucomicrobiota bacterium | reverse complement strand
TCTTCATCTGCGCCTACGTCTGGCTGGAGAAATACTTCAGCCGCGGCGACTACCGCCGGCACTAGGCCTCCGGCCGCCACCGAAAACAACTTGGCCCCACGCGCCCCCGCCCCCTAGCCTCTCCCCACTCCATGATCCTTCTCCTCGGTGGCTCCGGCTATGTGGGACAGGCCTATCAGCGCCTGCTCACACACAAAAACATCCCCTTCCGCACTCTCGCGCGCCGCGAACTCGACTACACCCAACCAGCCCGCCTGCTCGCCCTGCTGCGCGAGCTGCGCCCCGAGTTCCTCCTCAACGCCGCCGGCTACACCGGCAAGCCCAACGTCGACGCCTGCGAACTGCACAAGGCCGACTGCCTCTTCGGCAACGGCGTCCTGCCGGGAACCATCGCCCAGGCTTGCACCGATGCGGGCGTGCCTTGGGGACACGTTTCCTCCGGGTGCATCTACACCGGGTCCCGGCCGGACGGCACCGGCTTCACCGAGACCGACACCCCCAACTTCACTTTCCGCACCAACAACTGCAGCTTTTACTCGGGCACCAAGGCCCTCGGCGAAGAGGTACTCGCCGGTCGTACCGACGTCTATGTCTGGCGCCTCCGCATCCCCTTCAATGAGGTGGACAACCCGCGCAACTACCTGACTAAGCTGATCCGCTACAACACGCTGCTCGATGCCGCCAACTCCATCTCCCAATTGGAGGAGTTTGTCGCCGCTACCTTCGCCTGCTGGGAGAAGCGCGTGCCTTTCGGCATCTACAACGTGACGAACCCCGGCGAGGTCACCACCCGCCAGGTTGTCGACCTCATCAAGAAAACCGGCGTTTCCAACAAAGACTTCAAGTTCTTCACCGATGAGGCCGAGTTCATGCGCACCGCGGCCAAGACCCCGCGCTCCAACTGCACCATGAACTCCAGCAAACTCGCCGCCACCGGAATCAAGATGACCGAAGTGCACGAGGCCATCGAACGCGACCTCCGTCGCTGGGTAAAAGCTTCCGCCTGATCCAAACATGAACATCCTTGTCACCGGCGGCGCCGGCTTCATTGGCAGCAATCTGGTCCGCCTTCTCGTCAACACGACGGAGCACAGCGTTCTCACCGTCGACGCCCTCACCTACGCCGGCAACCGCCACTCCCTCGACGATCTGAACGGGAATCCACGCCACCGTTTCGCCCAGGCGGACATCTGCGACGCCGACGCCATCGGCAAGCTCTTCGCCGAGTTCAAACCCGACTGGGTCATGCACCTCGCAGCCGAGAGCCACGTCGATCGCTCGATCGATGGTCCCGGCGCCTTCATCCAGACCAACGTCGTCGGCACCTACACGATGCTGCAGGCCGCCCGCGCCCACTTCGAGAAGCTCGCCGGTGCCGCCAAGGACCGCTTCCGCTTCCTGCACGTCTCAACCGACGAGGTTTACGGCTCGCTCGGTGCGACCGGCCTGTTCACCGAGGAAACCCCGTACGATCCGCACTCGCCCTACTCCGCCAGCAAGGCCTCGTCCGACCACCTCGCCCGCGCCTGGCCCGACACCTTCAATCTGCCCGTGCTGGTGACCAACTGCTCCAACAACTACGGCCCCTTTCAGTTCCCGGAAAAGCTCATTCCCGTCGTCATCCTCAAGGCCCTCCGCGGCGATCCGATCCCCGTCTACGGCAAGGGCGAGAACATCCGCGACTGGCTCTACGTCGGCGACCACGCCGAGGCGTTGCACACTGTCGTGGCAAAGGGCCGCGTCGGCCAAACCTACAACATCGGCGGCAACAACGAGCGTCAGAACATCGACCTCGTGCGTCTGCTGTGCAGCCTGCTCGACGAATTCCGTCCGCGTCCGGACGGCAAAAAATACGACTCCCAGATCTCCTTCGTCACCGATCGCCCCGGCCACGACCTGCGCTACGCCATCGACGCCACGAAGATCAAGCGCGAGCTCGGCTGGACGCCGAAGCAGGACCACACCTCCGGATTCCGCAAGACCGTGCAGTGGTACCTCGACAACGAGGCCTGGTGGAAGGGAATCCTCGACGGTTCGTACAAACTCGAACGCCTGGGCACCAACACCTGATCCGGCCACCGACCAGACGAAATTCCACCCGGCTCCGAGTGGAATTCGGCCTTGGAGGTGGTCCCAACCATTTCGCTGACAACCCTCTCCTCTCATGAATCGCAAAGGCATCATTCTCGCGGGCGGCTCCGGCACCCGGCTCTATCCCCTGACCATCGCCGTGAGCAAGCAGCTCATGCCGGTCTACGACAAGCCGATGATCTATTATCCGCTGTCGGTGCTGATGCTTTCCGGCATTCGCGAAATCCTGATCATTTCCACGCCCACCGACCTGCCGCTGTTCCGCAAGCTCCTCGGCGACGGCAGCAACCTCGGCGTGAAGTTCAGCTACGCCGAGCAACCCAGTCCCGACGGCCTGGCCCAGGCGTTCACCATCGCCGGTGACATCGGCTTCCTTACCGGACAGGAACCTTCCGCCCTCGTGCTCGGTGACAACCTGTTCTACGGCTCCGAGTTTGTCGCCTCCCTCGCCGAGGCCAGCGCCCGGATCGAAGGCTCCACGATCTTTGGCTACCATGTGGCCAATCCCACCGCCTACGGGGTGGTGGAATTCGCTCCGGACGGCCGCGTGCTCTCCCTCGAGGAGAAGCCCGCCCAACCCAAGTCGAACTACGCCGTCCCGGGACTTTATTATTACGACAAGGACGTGGTTGCCCTGGCTCGCGCCCTGAAGCCCTCGAAGCGCGGCGAACTCGAGATCACGGACCTCAACCGCCTCTACCTCGAGCGCAACAAGCTGCACGTCGAACTTTTCGGCCGGGGCACCGCCTGGCTCGACACCGGCACCCATGACTCACTGGTGGAGGCCGCGACCTTTGTGCACGTGCTTGAGAACCGCACCGGTCTCAAGATCGCGTGCATCGAGGAGATCGCCTACAAGGCCGGCTGGATCGACCGCGCCGGCTTGGAAGCCAACATCAAGAAACTCGGCAAGTCCTCGTACGGCGAGTACCTCAAGCGTCTCCTCGCCTAACCGTTTTCCCGGGCGGCCGGATCAGATTTGGCTCCGCTTTACAGCGGAGATGCGCACACTGCCGCCATGCGTCT
>JBDKHE010000333.1:0-4222 GCA_039797805.1 Verrucomicrobiota bacterium | reverse complement strand
GGTGTCGACCTGCGACGCGAGCTCGCGGAGCTGCATTTCCAGTTCGGACAGGTCTTCTTTTCCCGACTCCAGCCGCTCGAGCAGGCCGGTACGTTTGACTTGGGCCATGCCCGACTGGTTCTCGGCCTGTTCCTTTTGGGAACGCAGATCAAAGACGGCCTGTTGGGAATCCTGCACCCGCTGGCTGACCGCACTGCGGGCCGCCTTTTGCTCGTCGAGCCCCCGGGACTTTTCCTCGAGTGTCGTCCGCCGCGAATCGGCCGCCGCGCGCAGTCCGTTCACCCGTCCCTCAACCTCGGCCAGCTGGGTGCTGAGAGCCAGCCATTGCCGGCTGCCTTGGGCGAGCGCCAGGTGACGAAGACGGAAACTCAGACGCTTGAAGCGCATCGCCTTGGCGGCCTGCCGCTTCAGGCTGCCGATCTGCCGGGCCACCTCGCTGATGACGTCGGACACCCGGGCCAGATTCTGCTCGGTCAGGGCCAGCTTGTTCATCGCCTCGCGACGCTGGCTCTTGTACTTGGTGATACCGGCGGCCTCTTCGAACACCACCCGGCGTTCCTCGGGCTTCGACGAAAGAATCTGGTCGATCTGGCCCTGCGCCATGATCGAGTAACTGGTCCGGCCGACGCCGGTATCCATGAAAAGCTTGTGGATGTCCTTCAGGCGGCAGGCCTGGCCGTTGAAGTAATACTCACCCTGCCCATCACGGGAGACCCGGCGCATGATCTCGATCTCGTGGAATTCGCTCCCCAGCTGCTTTTCACAGTCGGTCAGCAGAAGGGCGACCTCGGAGAACTGGGCCGCCTTGCGGGTGTCAGCACCCTCGAAAATCACGTCCTGCATCTTCCCACCACGCAGCGCCTTGGCGCTCTGTTCACCCAGCACCCAGCGGATCGCATCGGCGATGTTGCTCTTGCCGCAACCGTTGGGACCGACGATCGCCGTGACCCCGGGCTCGAAGCTGAGTGTGGTGTTGTCGGCGAAACTTTTGAAACCGTGGAGCTTGAGAGCCTTGAGATGCATTATGGCTTAAAGTGAAAAACTGAGGGAGGCCCGTTGCCCGGTGCAACGGAAAAAACATGTCCGGACCCCAAGGAAAATTGTTAACAATTTCGACTGCCGGCTTGACGTTCGCTACTAGGTTTCCGACCGGCTTGCCACGTTCCACCTATGGGTTGAACGTGCGCCATGCCTCCTGTTCCCGCCGCCGCCCCCGATCAGATCCGGCGGTACCTGCCATGGCTGGTGGCCGTGGCCCTGTTCATGGAGAACCTGGACGCCACCATCGTGAACACGGCCGTGCCGGTGATGGCGGCCAGCCTGGACGTCCAACCCCTGGCGCTGAAGGCCGTCCTGACCAGTTACACCCTCAGCCTCGCGGTCTTCATCCCGATCAGCGGTTGGATGGCCGACCGTTTCGGGACCAAGCGGGTTTTTCAGCAGGCGGTGCTGCTGTTCGCCCTCGGTTCGCTGTTCTGCGGCCTCTCGGTCAACGTGCCCATGCTGGTGGTTTCCCGCATTCTGCAAGGCATGGGTGGCGCCATGATGACACCCGTGGGGCGAATCGCCCTGGTCCGGACCTTCCCCCGCTCAGAACTGCTGCGGACCATGAACTACGTGATCATTCCGGCGCTGATTGGCCCGATGATCGGCCCGTTTGCCGGCGGCGTGATTGTCCATTGGGTGCACTGGCGGATGATATTCTTCATCAACCTGCCCTTTGCCATTGCCGGGTTCTGGCTGGTGCAGCGCTTCATGCCCGACTACCGGGATGAGCAGATTCCACCCCTGGACCGGGTCGGGTTCCTCCTTTTCGGGACGGGCATCGCCCTGCTCTCCTATTTGCTCGAAGTGTTTGGCGAACACCGGCTCTCGGCAGGACCACTCAGTCTCCTGGCGGTCGGCTCCCTGCTATTGCTCGCAGCGTATGGCTGGCACGCCAGCCGCGCGGCCTCCCCGGTGTTATCCTTGTGGTTGTTCAAGGTCCGCACTTTCCGGCTATCCGTGATCGGTGGCTTCGTCACCCGCCTGGGCGTCGGCGGCATGCCTTTCCTGCTGCCTCTGCTTTACCAACTGGGACTCGGCTATGAACCATGGCAGGCGGGCCTGCTCACGATGCCCACGGCCGGCGCCGCGATGCTCATGAAAATCTCCAGCCGGCCCCTGCTCGCCCGGTTCGGGCATCGGAACATCCTGATCGCAAACACCCTGTTGATCGGCGTGGTCGTGACGCTATTCAGCCAGATCGGCCCCGGCAGCCCGATCTGGATGATTCTCTGCCTGGGCCTGAGCCAGGGCTTCTTCATGTCGCTCCAGTTCACGAGCATGAATTCCCTTGCCTATGCGGATGTGGAGGATCGCAACGCCAGCAAGGCCAGCAGCATCGCCAGCACCGGCCAGCAGCTCGCGCTCAGCTTCGGCGTGGCCTTCGCTTCGTTGGTGGCGGGCTGGTTCCTGCGCGGTCTGGACCAACACAACCCCGCCGAAGTGGTCCCGGCCCTGCATCGCGCTTTCATCACCATGGGGCTGCTGACGATGATTTCCTCCCTGACCTTCTGGGGCCTGCATCCCGACGACGGCAACAACGTGAGCAACCGGCAGAAGCTGACCTAGCCTCGCCCGGGCAATCGGATTCTCAATCCACCTCCAACCGCTTGCCCAGACTGATCGCACCCTCGACGTTAAAGCCGATGCGCTCGTAGAAGGAGATCGCCTCGCGGTTTTCGGGACGGACCTGCAGATTGATCTTCGGACACCCCACGGCGCGCAAGCTGCGCTCGGCTTCGGCCATCATTTTCCGGCCAAGTCCGGTCCGGCGGTGATCCGGGTGCACCGCAAGATAATTGATCCAGCCGCGATGGCCTTCGTAGCCGGCCATGACGGCTCCGACGAGAAAGCCGTCCGACTCGGCCACGAGGAACCATTCCGGATTTACGCGGAGCTTCCGCGCAATGTCCTTGTGCGGGTCGTTCTGCGGTCTCAACAGGCCACAGGATTCCCAGAGCCGGATGACCGTAGGTTCATCATCGGGACGAAAACGTCGAATGGTGACGGGATGAGGCATGCTCTGCCCGGTTGTGCCGTCGTTCATTTATGATCCCAAGGCAGATGGATCTGCAGCTTAGGGAATTTCCAGATCCGGACCTCTTTGAACATCTTTCCGGGATTCATGATTCCGCGCGGATCGAGGGCCTTCTTAACCGCCTGCATGGCCTTGATCTGGGCCGGTGAGTGTTGGATGCGAAGGAACGGTGTCTTCGCGAGACCGATGCCATGCTCTCCGGAAATCGCACCGCCGAGACTGACCACCGTCTCCATCAGATTCTGCACGGCCAACTCCGCCGCCTTGGTCTCGTCCGCATTCGCCCGGTGATACATGATGTTTACATGCAGATTGCCGTCCGCCAGATGCCCGAAGGTCGGAATCGCCAGGCCGGAAGTCTTTTTCAGACGCGTGAGGTAACGGGCAAATTGCTCATACTTTTTCATCGGCACCACGATGTCCTCGTTGAGCTTGGCGTCGCCCAGCTCGAACATCGCTCCCGAGCACTTGCGACGCACGGCCCACAGCTCCTCTGCCTCCGCGCGGTCACGGGCCGCCTTGAAAGCCAGCGCATGTTGCGCCGCCCAGGCCAGCACCTCCCGCTTGACGTCGGCCACCTCGCTGCGCGCCCCCGCCAGTTCCAGCAGGATCACCGGCCGGCCGGCCTGACCCGGGAAAACACTCTTCCCGGTGGCCCGCTCCGCGCACAGCACGCTCTCGCGATCGAGAAACTCGCAGATGGCCGGTTGCACCTTCGCCCTGAACAAGGTCCGGGCCGCCGAGAGCGCCGTGGTCTCATCCCGGAAAGACGTCAGCAAGGTCCAGCGCGCGGCCGGTTGCGGCACGAGCTTGAGCACGGCGCCCGTGACCACGCCGAGCATGCCCTCGCTGCCGATCCACAGGTCGCGCAGGTTGAAGCCCGCGGCAAATTTCTTCGTTGCCGTGCCCCACTCCACCGCTTCCCCCGTCGGCAGGTAACCACGCAGGGCGATCACGAAGTCGCGCGTCACCCCGTACTTGCCCCCGTGCATGCCACCGGCGTTGCAGGCGATGTTGCCGCCGATCGTGCAGTAGTTCTTGGAAGAAGGATCGGGCGGATAAAACCAGCCCAGTTTCTCCGCCGCGGCTTGGATTGCCGCGGTCGTCGCCCCGGCCTGCACGTGCGCCATGCCGGCATCG
>JBDKHE010000332.1:0-6543 GCA_039797805.1 Verrucomicrobiota bacterium | reverse complement strand
GCGTCTCACCGTCCGCTGGCCCCGCGGCCAGGTTCAAGTCTTGGAGAATCTGCCGGCCGACCAACTCCTCACCATCAACGAACCCGCGCTCCCCGCCGACTCTCCGGCCGATGGCCGCAAGGCGAACCCGGGCGCAGCGGTCCTGCACGCCGCTCCCCGCGCCGACGCCTTGCTCGTGGAGCACGCCGAGGTCCGCGGACTCCGGCACACGGTGCAGCAGAGGCCCTTTGACGAGTTCATCGGTCAGCGCCTGCTGCCGCGCCGTCTCAACAGCGAGACCCCGGCACTTGCCACCGCCGATGTGAACGGGGACGGCCTCGCGGATCTGTTTGTCAGCGGTCCGGCCGGACAAGCCGGAAAGCTGTTTCTTGGCCAGAAGGATGGGTCCTTTGTCGTCGCGCCGGACCAGCCGTGGAGTGATGCGGCCGAAGCCGATGACGCCGGCGCCACGTTTATTGACGTGAACGGAGACGGCCATCCGGACCTCTACCTCGCCGCCGGCGGCGTGCAAAAGCCGCGGGGTGACGCGCTGCTGAATGACCGACTTTACCTCAATGATGGACACGGGAAATTCGCTCTGGCTCCCACCGGCGCCCTGCCGGCGGACGGTGAGAGCACCCGGGCGGTTGCCGCCGCGGATTTCGACGGCGATGGCCGCGTCGATCTCTTTGTCGGTGGGCGCACGGTGCCCGGAGACTATGCCGGACATCCCCGGAGTTTCCTGTACCGCAACGTTGCCGGCAAACTGGTGGATGTGACCGATGAAGTCGCGCCCGGCCTGCGTGATGTGGGCATGGTCACGGCGGCGGTCTGGGCCGATCTCGACGGCGACAAACGTCCTGACCTGCTCGTGGCCTGCGATTGGGGTCCGGTCGCGATTTTCCATAACACGGGTCAGAAACTGGAAAACCGCACCACCGCCGCGGGTCTGGCCGAGCGCACCGGCTGGTGGCGGGCGCTCGCCGTTGCCGACGTCAACGGAGATGGGCGTCCCGACATCATCGCCGGCAACGCCGGCCTGAACACCAAGTACCACGCCACGATCGCCGAACCGACCCGCGTCTACGCGGGAGATTTCGACGGCAGCGGACGCACCCAGATCGTCGAGGCGCAGTATGAGGAAGGCCGCCTCGTTCCGGTGCGCGGGCGCAGCAAGCTCGCCTACGCCTTCCCGTGGCTGGCCAAGAAATTCCCGACCTACCAAGGCTTTGCCAAGGCGACGCTGCCGGATATCTTCGGCGCCGACCGGCTGGCTTCGGTTCGGATGCTTTCCGCCACCGAACTCGCCAGCGGGGTGTTTCTCCAACAGGCCGGCGGCACCTATCAGTTCGCGCCGTTGCCCTCCGAGGCCCAACTCGCACCTGTCAACGCGATCGTCGTCACCGATGTCACGGGCGACGGCCACGCCGATCTCGTGCTGGTCGGCAATGACTTTGGCCCGGAACCTTCCACCGGTCGCTTTGATGGCGGCCTCGGCCTGGTCCTGCGAGGCGACGGCCGCGGCGGCTTCACCGCGCTCAGTCCGGCGGCCTCGGGTCTGCTGGTCCCCGGCGAAGCGCGTGCCGCCGTGCTCCTGCCGGCGGCAAAAGGATCGCGCATCGCCGTCGCATGCAACCAAGGCGCACTGCTGTTCTTCGAAACCAAGTGAGGGCGTCGCTCGCGCAGTCTTCGTGGGTGGAGGGTCCTCGCCCCGGCGGACCGCTCGGCGCGGGGAAGGATTCTGCCACGCAAACCATCACTGCCCTGATCGCAACCTATTCAGGCTCGCGTACCAGTCTGACACACCCCGTCGCTTCGCGCCACCCCTCTTCCGAGAGGGGACCCAATCAACAGGTCCCGAAATCCCCTCTATGAAGAGTTTTCCGTCAGTCTATTACGCGACCATCAGTAAGCTCGCCTCACCAGCGCAATTCCGCTCTGATTTCCCTATGTTAATTCGAGCCCTTCTTCTCTGTGCGCTGGGCGTGCTCCCGTTGGGACTTCTTGGCGCGACCACTTCACCGCTGGCCTCCGCCCCGACGGAATTTGTCCGGGCGCAGGCGACGAGCGCCATCCAGTGGCACCCGTGGACCGAGGCGGTGTTGAACGAGGCGAAACAGCAGAACAAGTCCGTCTACGTGTTCGTCGGCTCGCCGTTGAGCGAGCTCACGCGGGCGACGATCAGCCAGACCTTTGGCAGCGCCAAGACGGTTGCCTGGATCAACGAGAGTTTTTTCCCGATCTTCGTGGATGCCGAGGCCCAGCCTGACGTCGCCGCGTACGCCCAGCATTTCATCGTCAGTGTGAAGCAACTTCGCGGTTCGCCCGTGCATCTCTGGCTGACCCCTGACACCTTGCAGCCTTACGATGGGGCGAACTACCTGCCCCCGTCCGAGGAGTGGGGGAAGCCCGGCTTCCTCAAGGCCGCCCGCGGTGCGCTCGACAGCTGGACGAATGACCCGGCTCGCGCCCGCGCACTCGCGACCGAGGCGCTCAACATGATGAGGCTGCCGACCCTTGATCCGACGGCCAAGCTGGACATCGAGGCGAAGCTGGATGCCGCCACCAAGGCCTGGTTCGCGGCGATCGATCCCATCAACGGCGGCTTCGGCGCCGCCCCCAAACTGCCCGAGCCGGAAGTGATTCGTTTTCTCCTCAAGCGCGGCCCCGCAGCCCAGGCGGCCGCGCTCAACGCCGCCCGCGCCCTCGTGAACGGCGCCACGCGCGATCCGGTCGATGGCGGTTTTTACCGCCGCTGCATGGACGAGGCATGGAAGGAGCCGTATCGTCAAAAGCTGCTCGTCGACCAGGCCCGCATCGCCCTCGCGCTGTTTGAAGCCGCCGATGTCGCCAAGGACGAGAAGCTCCGCGCCGCGGGCATCGGGGCGCTGGATTTCGTGCTGAAAGAAATGAAGAACGCCGATGGCAGCCTGGCGATGGCGCTCGATGGCACATTGGATGAGAATGCCGATCCGATGAAGCGACCGAAGTTTGCCAGGATCGAATCCGCTGCCACCGGATCGCAGGCTCTCTTGGCCGTCGCGTTGCTGCGGGCGGGAGAGAAACGATTCATGGCCGAGGCCAACAAGTTGACCGCCGGACTGAAACAACCGGTACTCGCGCATATCGTGGGCCTGGCCGCTGAAGGCACCGCGACCGATGGTCTCGCAGCGGTGCTGGCACTCCGCGCTTCCAGCGACCCGGCGACGGCCGACCGCATGCAGACTTGGGTGACCACGCGTTTCTTTGATGCAGCCAGTGGCGCTTTCCAGGCCTCGGCCGCCAGCTTGCCTCCGGGCATCGCGATCCGGGTGCCCACGAATGGCGACACTCCCTCCGCCGAAGTGCTGGCCCTATTGGCCGGCGTGGACGCCAAGACCGCCGACCTCATTCGCCGCAATCTGATGATGCAGATCGAGTATGACGAGCTTCCGCCGGGTGATGTGCTGCTGGGGCTGAGTCAGGAGTAAACGTGGATTCCCTACACACCCCGCCCTGCCGGGCACCCCTCTTCATAGAGGGGATGCCAAACTACGCTTCCAATAATCCCCTCTATCAAGAGGGGTGGTCCCGCTCAGCGGGACCGGGGTGTGTCGGATCGATTGTCACCTGACCCATGCCTTCCTCTCGGGCCTACGTCTATGTCGTCCGCTGCCGGGACAATACGCTCTACATCGGCACAGCGCGCGATGTCGCCAAGCGCCTGGCGCAGCATGACGCCGGCAAGGGCGCGAAGTACACCCGCTCCCGCGGCCCGGTGATCCTTCTCTGGCAGGAAGGCCCCATGACAGTCAGCCGCGCCCTCCGTCGCGAGCATCAGCTAAAGCAACTGACGCGCCCGCAAAAGCAGGCGCTCATCCGCGGCGAACTCATCCTCAAGCTTTCACGCCGCCGCCGCCCGTGAACAGTCCTCTAAGGTAGGGGGCCCAATCGGTCGTGAGGACCAAGGTGGGAGGTTTGATTTCTCCGAGTTTCTGACCGGCCAAAGTTGCTCGGCGGAGATAGGCGGCTTCGGCTCCAGAATTGATGGGAAACACTTGCGCTGGTCGTAACTGCCCGAGCTGGCGGCACCACGCATACTGGGGATTCGCTCCCAACAGACGGTCAAGATCCGTCGCGGAAGGTGGCGTAGCCCCTTCCCAGAACAGAGTGTAAACACCTGATGTCGGTTCAGAGTCAGGCGCCAGCATCGCGAAGCGAACCGGAGACAAGCTGTGATGACTCAATTCAGTGATGACGCCGGTGACAAATTCACCCGTCAGCTTTTCCCCGAACAGATCTGAGACGTGGCCGGCGCGTCCGATAAATATCAATGATGGGGTGCGCCCGACGAAGCCGGTAACTTGAACTCGATCACCCAGTCGGTAGCGCCAGAGTCCGCCACCCGTTGTAACGACCACTTCGTATTTATGGTCCAGCTGCAGGCTAGCGACAGACTGGATAGCACCGGTCTCGTCGATAAATTCAAAATAATGCGAGCCGACCGCCACGGGATGCATGCCATTGAGTGGCAGGGTGACGAAAGCTTCCGTAGCAATGAGACCCTTGGGTTGGAGTGTCACACCGGGAAAGCGCCGGGCGAGGGCGGCGGCACTGAGTGAGGCGTGGGCGTCGGTCCAACAACTGAGGATGGTCAATCCCGGCCAGAAACGGTGGGGCTGGCTGGGACCGAATTGTTGGATTTCCCGGGCGCGGGCTGGTTGTGCTTTCAACTCCAACGCCTGCTCCATGTGGATTGGCAGGGTAAGACTGTCGGGTAATCGACCGGTGCGGAGGGTGGTGATGATTGTCTCCCAGTGGCGGGGAAGAGCGTCCAACAGCAACAGGAGAAACGAGGGATGCCAGACGGAGATCAACCGAAGATCCCGCCTTCGCAGCAAGCAGACGAGCGTGAGCAGAAAAAAGGTTTCCATGTCGGCCGCATCCCGGAGGGCAGAGGGCACGGCCATCACCGCGGCCGCGAGCCGGCGACGGTTGCCAGCGAGATAGCTGGTGTCGTCATCAAATCCGATCGGCACAGTGGAGTTTTCGAGCTGGTCAGATTTTGATACCGGTGAAATGGACCAGTAAGCCGGACCGAAAATCACGGACGGGTGTCGGCCATAAAGATCGGTGATCCATGGAGCGATGGCGTGGTTGAACTCACGTTGCAGCTGGGCGGTGAAAGGAATTAGTTTGCGCGCACCGCTTGAGCCGCTGGTGGGCACCAAGTGGGTAACGGGATCGCAAGTCAGCACGGATTGTTCACCGCGTATGATGCGGTGAATCCACGGCTCCAGATCGCCGTAGGTGGCCAAGGGTATGCGGGCGGCGAAGTCTGCCGGCGTGCGGATGTCGGCAAAGCGGTGTTGCTTTCCGAACGCACTACCGGCGTTGCGTTGGAGCAGTTCGCGGAGCACCTGCTCCTGCGTGGCGACGGGAGCGCGAAGCTGGTGACGAAACCGTCGGGCCGCCCGGCTTTGGGTCGCCAACCAAGCAAGATTTGCGACGGCCGCGATCATGCGGGGGGCCGAGCAACCATCCGTCGACCTGCCAAGGTGAGGTTGGTCTCGGTCAATTCAGTCAGGCAGACGAGTTCGTCCCCGTTGAGGTGCCCGGGATTTCGGCTGAGGAAATAGTTCACATGCGGATCGGCGGTTTTACCCGGGGGTGGTGTGGCTAGGGTGGGCCGTAATCGTTGTGGTTGCGTGAAGCACACAATGCCGCGGGTGGCGTCGTAGGCCGGCCCGAATTTTTCTCGGGCCAGATGGTTGAGCAGTTCCTGCGTGTCGCTGGGGGTCGGCTGGCGGTGGTGCGGAAAGAATTCGCGCCAGAAAACCGGCAAGAAGCGGTAGGTGCGAAAACCGGAAGTGAGCAGCAGCCAGTAAAAGCGGCCGTGCGGGTAAAACCGTCGCAATTCGTTGACGGTGTTGATCCACGCGCGCGAGAGCACTGGGCTGTTCCAAGCCTCGGGGGCGACAATCGTATCGCCTGAATAAACCACCGTGACCGGCTCGTTGCGCCAGAGCGTCTCGTAGATCAGCAAGGTTGAGAAACCGACCAGCCGTCCGTCTCTCTCCAGCAAAATGACGTGACTTTTCTCCGCCAAATCAGTGGTGAACTGGGTGGGGTTCACGCCTTCGAAATAATTCTCGAGCAAGGTCAGCATAGCGGCCTGTTGCTTCGGGTTGAGCGCGACCCGGGCCACAGTGATGGGCGTGATTATGCCGACATCAGCGATCATAGCAGACCGATATCAGGTAAACAGGGCCGGGCGTCGAGTCTGGTCGCGTTCAAGGGCAGCCCTGGCCAGTCCACTCGATAGAGGCGGCTGAGGTAACGACGCCCTCGGAGGCGGCGGAAGTGGGGAACGCCGGGCGCACCGCCAAGGGCAACCGTGTTCAGGCCGCGGAAGGAGGCGGCGCGGCGGGCGGTTTGGAGCAAGGCTGGCACAGCATCGGCGTGGCCCGCTCGGCAGGCGAAGGGAGTCAGCAATGCGTGCTTAAGAAAAGCGCCGGGGCGGGGTAGCTGTGGCTGCCTGAGCAGGGGGGCGAGCAGATTGTAGAACGGACGCGTGGCGGCGAG
>JBDKHE010000331.1:0-2871 GCA_039797805.1 Verrucomicrobiota bacterium | reverse complement strand
CCGGGCGATGAAGGAATTCTCCCATCCCGGCACGGGAGAAAAAGTGCCGGCGGATCTCAATCACGCGATCCAGAGCACGGTGGAAGTGGCGCGGAACGAGTGGAAATACGTCGCAGAGCTTGAGCTTGACCTGGATCCCGCCCTGCCCCCGGTGGAATGCCTGCAAGGCGAGTTCAATCAGGTCATCCTCAACCTGATCATCAATGCCGCGCATGCGATTGCGGACGTCTCCAAGGCGGGCGACGGCGGCAAGGGCAAGATTACGATCCACACCCGAGCGTTGGAAGGGGACTGGGTGGAGATCCGGGTTCAGGACACGGGGGCCGGCATCCCGGAAGCGGTGCAGGCGCATATCTTCGATCCTTTCTTCACGACAAAAGGCGTGGGCAAGGGGACGGGTCAGGGTCTGACTATCGCGCGCTCCGTGGTCGTCGACAAGCATGGTGGGAAACTCGCTTTCGAAACCGGGTCGGGCCAGGGCACGGTCTTTATCATCCAACTGCCGGTGCACGCCTCCTCCAAACAAGCCAACCCCGCGACGCCATGAGCAGCCGTATCCTGTTTGTAGATGATGAGGCCCTGGTGCTCCAGGGGCTCCAACGCTCCTTGCGCGGCATGCGGGAGGAGTGGCAGATGGAGTTTGTGACCAGCGGCGCGGACGCGCTCGCGGCGATGGCCAGGCATCCCTTTGATGCGATCGTCTCCGACATGCGCATGCCGGGCATGAACGGGGCCGAGCTCCTCAATGAAGTGATGAAACTTTATCCGGGGACCGCCCGCTTCATTCTGTCAGGCCATGCCGAGGAGGAGCTGATCATGCGGTGCGTGGGAATCACCCACCAGTTCCTGTCCAAACCCTGCGAGGCGGATGAAATCAAGTCGGCTGTCAAGCGGGCCCTCTCCGTGGGCTCGACCTTGGGCAACCCCCGGCTGCGGGAGTTCATCGGGCGCATCGATCATCTGCCCAGCATTCCCATTCTCTATACGGAGCTGGTGGAGAAACTGCAGGATCCCGAGGTGGAGCTGACGGTCATCGCGGATATCGTGGCCAAGGACATCGCCATGACCGCCAAGGTTCTCCAGCTGGTCAACTCGGCCTTCTTTGGGCTTTCCAGAAAAGTCACCGACATGGAAGGGGCGGTCAGCTACTTGGGAATCGACACGCTGAAGACGCTGGTCCTGACGATCCATGCGTTTGATCAGTTCGACGGGGTTGAGGGCAGTGCGGCGTTCCTGCGGCAGCTGTGGACGCACAGTCTGGATGTCGCCGCCGCGGCCAAACGTATTGCGCACCACGCCCGCCTGGCGCCCGCCGCGGTGGAAAGTGCTTTTGTGGCCGGCATGTTGCACGACATCGGTCAGCTGGTGTTCAAGGCCAACCTCAATCTGCAGTACGACGAGGTGGTCGCCAAGGCCCACCGCGAGAGCCAGCCGCTCGAAGCGGTTGAAGCCTCGGTGCTCGGCGCGACCCATGCCGAGGTGGGCGGCTATTTGCTCGGACTTTGGGGACTGCCGGTTCCGATCGTCGAGGCCATCACCCTGCATCACAAACCGGCCGACTCCCTGGCGATCGGCCTGACCCCCTTGACGGCGGTCCATGTGGCCGAGGCATTCTGCCAGCCGGCAAACGGGCCGGAAGCCGCTCCCCCGGTGTGTCCTCCCGACCTTGCCTACCTGACCGCCGTCGGCGTCGCGGATCAGCTCGAGTCGTGGAAGTAGCGTGAAGTGTCCGCCGAACCCCTTCCCAACCATGCTTAAGAAAATCCTGTTTGTTGATGACGACGAGAACTTGCTGGCTGGCTTCCAGCGCAGCTATCGGAACTGGTACGAGTTCGATACGGCCATGGGCGGCGAGGAAGCCCTCAGCCGGATCAAGGCGGCCGGGCCCTATGCGCTGCTGATCGTGGACATGAACATGCCCGGGATGAACGGGATCCAGCTCCTTGAGCGGAGCATGATCATGGCGCCGGAGACCGTGCGCGTCATGTTGACCGGCAATGCGGACCAGCAGACGGCGGTCAACGCGGTCAATCGTGGCGCGGTGTACCGGTTCCTCAACAAGCCCTGTCCTCCGGAAGTTTTGATTCCGGTCATCGAGTCGGCCTTGAAGCAGTACGAACTGCAGCAGGTCGAGAAGGAGCTGTTGGAAGGCACGCTGACCGGCAGCGTGAAGCTGATGGGCGAAGTTCTCGGCATGGTAGCACCCGAGGCGCTCGGTCGGGGACAGCGGTTGCGGGATGTGATGCGGCAATTTGCCCATTTCATCGGGGCTACGCCCGTCTGGGAGCTGGAGGTGGCGGCGCTCCTCTCTTCGATCGGCGACGCATCCTTGCCGGCGGGCTTGCTGGCTAAGATCGGCTCCGGGGCCGACCGCACTGTCGAAGAGGAGAAGCTGGTGCGCAACCTGCCGCAGGTGGGACATGATCTCCTGATCGAGATCCCGCGTCTCAAGGGCGTGGCTGAGATCGTTCTCTTCCAGAACAAGGCATTTGATGGCAGCGAATACCCGGCCATCCGTTGCGCGGGTGAACAGATTCCCGTCGGAGCCCGCATCCTGCGCATCCTTAGCGACCGGATGACGCTGGAATCCGCGGGTGTGGTGCGGAGACGATGCCTGGAGACCATGCAGGCGAGAAAGGGCATCTACGATCCCAGGCTGTTGGAACAGTGCTTTCTGTGGACGGAACGCCCCTTGATTCACCAACGGGCAAGCGTGGCCTCCGCCCGCACGGTGGCCTTGCGGGACCTGAAGCCCGGCCAGACGGTGGCCGAAGAAATCCGCTTGATTGACGGTACGGTCTTGATCGGTGCCGGTCATCGGCTGAGTCCGATGATCCTTCGGCGCATGAAGAACCACGAGGCCCTCGGGGA
>JBDKHE010000330.1:0-6075 GCA_039797805.1 Verrucomicrobiota bacterium | reverse complement strand
TACCGCCGAGAGCACGTGGGCTTCGTGTTCCAGTTCTACAACCTCATCCCCAGCCTCACCGCCCGCGAGAACGTGGGTCTGATCTGCGAGCTCGCCGAACACCCCCTGCAGCCGGAGGAGGCCCTGGGTATGGTGGGGCTCGGCGCGCGCCTTGATCACTTTCCTGCCCAGCTTTCCGGGGGCGAACAGCAGCGTGTGGCCATCGCCAGGGCCATTGCCAAGCGGCCCCACGTCCTGCTTTGCGACGAGCCCACCGGCGCCCTCGACGTGAAGACCGGCATCGTGGTGCTCGAGGCGCTGGAACGTGCCAACCGTGAACTCGGCACGCTCACCGTCATCATCACCCACAACGCCGTGATGGCCGACATGGCCGACCGGGTGATCCGATTCATGGACGGCAAAGTGTTGTCCGAGCACCGCAACCCGACCCGCGCGGCCCCGGCCACGCTCCGCTGGTAGCAACCAACAAACCCCAAATGCCAAAGGTCCAAATCCCAATCCAAATAAATCCACCGCGCCCTCGGTCATTGTTTTTTGGAGTTTCTTGGGCTTTTGGCCCTTTGGCCTCTGAGATTTACTAGGAAATGCTTCCCCGCCTCGACCGCAAATTGCTCCGCGACCTGAAGCGCCTGAAGGGCCAGGTCGCGGCGGTCTCGATCGTGATGGCCTGCGGTCTGGCCATGATGATCACCACGCGCAGCCTCATCGCCTCGCTCGATGGCACCCGCGCCGACTACTACGAAAGCAACCGTTTCGCCGATGTGTTCGGCTCGCTCAAACGCGCGCCCAACCACCTCGCCGCCCGGCTCGCCGCCCTGCCCGGCGTGGCCGGCGTGCAGACCGACATCGCGGGCCAGGTCACCCTTGATCTCCCCGGCATCGACGAGCCCGCCAGCGGCCAGGTGCGCTCCCTGCCTGACTTCGGCGAACCCGAACTCAACCGGCTCTTCCTGCGGCGCGGTCGCTGGCTCAACCCCGGATCACGGCGGGAGCTGTTGGTCGGTGAGGCCTTTGCCGAGGCCAATGGACTCAATCCGGGAGACACGCTCGCGCTCATCATGAACGGGCGCCGCCAGCAGTTCCAGATCGCGGGCATCGTTCTTTCACCCGAATACATCTTTGAATCCCGGCCCGGCGCCGCGCTGCCGGACAACCGCACCTACGGCATTTTTTGGATGACCTACAAGGAGGTTGCCACCGCCTGGGACCTCTACGGCGCCTTCAATCATTTCTCCCTGAAACTGGCGCCCGGCGCCAACGCCGCACCCGTCATCGCCGCCGCTGAGGAGCTCTTCAAGCCATACGGCGGCGCGGGCACCTACGGCCGGAAGGACCACCCTTCCCACATCCGCGTGACCGACGAGATCCGGGTGCTCACGATCCTGTCCATCGGGTTCCCGACCATTTTCCTCGGCGTGGCCGCCTTCATGACCAACGCCGTGCTCTCCCGCCTCCTCGCCTTGCAGCGGGAACAGATCGCCATCCTCAAGGCGTTCGGTTTCAGCAACGGCCAGATCGTCGGTCACTATCTCAAGTTTGCGGCGGTCATCGGGCTGGTCGGCACCACCCTTGGGGGCGTCGCGGGGCTTTTTCTCGGACGTTGGATGGTCCGTCTCTACGACTTGTTCTTCCGTTTCCCGGAACTTGCCTTCCGGCTGGATCGAAACGCGGTGGCCATCGCCTTCGCGGTCGGGCTTCTCGCCGTGGTGGCCGGGGTGCTGGGGTCGGTCCGAAAGGCGGCGAAGCTGCCCCCGGCGGAGGCCATGCGTCCCGAGCCGCCCGCCAACTACCGACCTTCGTTCATCGAGCACCCGGCGCTGGTCCGGTACTTCTCCCATTCGTTCCGGATCGCGGTGCGCAACATTGAACGCCGGCCCGTGCAGGCACTGTTCACCGTGGCCGGGCTCTCGCTCGCCACCGCCCTGCTCATTCTGCCCAACACCCTCAAGGCCGGCATCGCCAACATCCTCGATTACCAATGGGACCTCGTCCAAAGACAGGATCTCAACCTGGGTTTTTCCGAACCCGCCAGCACCCGCACCATGCACGAGCTGGAACGCCTGCCCGGCGTCCTGCATGTGGAACCGGCCCGCTCAACCGCCGTGCGGGTCCATTTCCGGGGCAAAGACCGCCAGATCGGCCTGCGCAGCCTCGAATCGGTCTCCCTCCACAGCCGGGCCGTCGACGGACAGGGCCGGGAAATCACTCCGGGGGAGGACGGGCTTGTGGTTTCCGCCAAGCTGGCCGAGGTGCTCGGAGCCCGCATCGGCGACGAACTCGTTCTCGAATCGCTGGCCGGCAAACGCAACATCCGGCCGGTGCGCCTGACCGGCCTCGCCGATGACTTCACCGGCATCGCCGCCTACATGAACCGGCAGGCCATCAACCGCTTTTTGGGCGAGGGCGACATCATCACCGGCGCAAGCTTCACCCTCGACATGAATCACCGCGGCGACTTTCTGCGCGCCATCAAGGAAATCCCGCGCATCAGCTGGATCTCTATCAAGGAGACCATGCGCACGAGCTTCCGGAACACGACCGCGCAGATGATGGGCATGCTCACGACCCTGTACCTGACGATGGCCGTGATCGTGGCCTTTGGCGTGATCTACAACAACGCCCGGATCTCTCTGGCCGAACGCGCCCGTGAGCTGGCCACGTTGCGCGTCGTCGGCATGACCCAGCGTGAGGTCAGTGCCGTGATCGTCACCGAACTGACCATCCTTGTCCTGCTGGCCGTTCCGCTCGGCCTGTTGCTGGGCACGGGCTTCGCCACCCTCATCATCCACTCGGTCAACACCGAGACCGTGCGTCTCCCGCTGGTGTTCACGCCATACACGTACACCTTCGCCCTGATTGTCGTCGCCGTTGCATCCACCGTTTCCGCCCTCGTCGTCCTGCGAAAACTGAAACACCTCGACCTCATCGGCGCCCTCAAGGCCCCGGAATAACCCCGACCCCATGTCCCTCGTGAATCCAGTTTCAGCCCGGCTCGAACCCGCTCCCCGGCGGCCACCGACCATGTCGGCTTCGCCCGCCAATCCTTTCCTGGTTTTGTGAATCCATCCTGACTTCCCATGAGTACCTCCCCCAAATCCAAACGCCTCCGCTGGCTGCCTTATGCGCTGGCCGGCGTGTTCGGCATCCTGATCGTGCTCGGTCTGCGTCCACAGGCCGTGCCGGTCGAAACCACGCGCGTCACCCGGGGGCCCCTGCGTGCGACGGTCAGCGAGGAAGGCAAGACCCGCATCAAGCAGCGCTACGTGGTAGCGGCTCCCGTGAGCGGACAGCTGCGCCGCATCGCCCTCAAGCCGGGCGCAGAGGTGGAACGGGACGTCACTGTCGTGGCCGTGATCGACGCCTTGCCCTCCTCCCCGCTCGACGAACGCAATCGCGCCCTGGCCGAAGCCCGGCTCGCGTCGAGCCGCGCCATTCTGGAAAAAAGCCAAACCTCGCTCGAGCTCGCCCGCAACGAACTCCGGCGCATCGAGCAGATGTTTGCCGCCGGGACCATCTCGCCCCAGGAACTTGACGCCGCGCAGTTGCGCGAAACCGCCGCCGCCCGCGATGCGGCGGCCGCCGAGGGCGCCCTGAGGCAGGCCGAGGCCGAACTCGTCGTCGGTTGGCGACCAAGCGGGTCCGAAGCCGCTCCTGCAGCCACCACCCGGCCCATCGAGGTGAGGGCCAACGCCAGTGGCCGCGTCCTGCACGTATTCCAGGAAAGTGCCCGGGCCGTCATGCAAGGCACACCGCTCCTCGAAATCGGCGACCCGGCGGACCTGGAGGTCATCGTGGAAATGCTCTCGAGGGACGGCGCGGCCATCGTTCCCGGGGCCGTGGTGGCCCTTGAGCAATGGGGCGGTCCGGCCCCCTTGGAAGGGCGGGTGAGGTTGGTCGAGCCGGCCGCCTTCACCAAATACTCGGCGCTTGGCGTCGAAGAGCAGCGCGTGAACGTGGTGGTGGACATCACGAGTGCGCGGGATCAGTGGCGCACCTTGGGTGACAACTACCGGGTCGAAGCCCGGGTAATCACTTGGGAAAGCGCTGCGGCGCTCAAGCTGCCCGTGTCCGGGATCTTCCGCCAGGGCAACGCCTGGGCCGCCTATGTGGTCCGCCATGGTCGCGCCGAAAGGGTCGCGGTGGCCGTCGGCAAGTCCAATGGCGGCGAGATTCAGATCGTCGAGGGACTCCAGGAGGGCGATGAAGTCATTCTTTACCCCGGCGACCGCATCAAGGACGGCCAGCGCGTAAAGCCCACGACGACATGACCAAGCACTGCGCATCGATTGAGCGTGCCATTAGCTGGGGAAATCCGTTCCTCGCGACAAAGCTGCGCATCCTAATGGCCTGTCCCATTTCCTAACCCTTATACATCCCGTCCTTTACGTATGCCTGCAGTTGGCTCATTGTAATAATTAACATCCCCTTATATGGTCAGCCCGAATACCCCCACGGCGACTGACGCTGCTGCGTCATCTGCCACCATCATCCCCGACGTTGTCATCCGACTCGCCGGCAACTCGCAGGACGGCATCCAAGCCGTCGGCGGCTTTCTCGCCCGACTCGCGGGCCGCTCCGATCAGGAGGTCATGACCTACATGACCATCCCGTCGACGATCTCCGGGGGACCTTCCATTTTTCAGGTCCGCATGGGCTCCGGAGAAATCCTTTCATCCGGTGATCGTGCCGATGTCCTCGTGGCCTTTTACCAGCATAGCTACGAGAGCCACCGTTCCTCGCTCCGTCCGGGCGGTGTGCTGCTGTATGACAGTGACCATGTGACGCCCAATCCCGACGACAAAGCCGTGACCGCGGTCGGCGTGCCGATGACCAGCGCCACGGTCGAGGCGGTTGGCGGCTCCACCAAGGAAAAGGGGAAAAACATCTACGTGCTCGGTCTGATCGCCCGCATGTTCGATCTCGACGTGCCCAAGCTCTCCCAACTGATCAAGGAGCGCTTCGGCGGCAAGAACGAGGACATCGTGCGCAATGCCCTGCTCGCTTTCGATGCCGGCTACGCCTACCCCGCGGAAAACCTCCGCAGCTGCCTGTACCGGCTCGAGAAATCCCCCGTCGCCAACGCCCGAACCCAGGTAACCGGCGACGGCAACACCATCCTCGCCTACGGCCTGCTGGCTGCCGGCGTGCGCTACGGCTCCGGCTATCCCATCACCCCGTGGTCCTCCATCATGGAGACGCTGCGCACCGAGTTGCCCAAGTACGGTGGCATTTTCGTCCAGGCCGAAGATGAAATCGCCGCCTGCTCGACCGCCCTCGGTTTCGCGTACGGCGGACACCTCTCGGTCACGGGCAGCTCCGGCCCCGGCCTGTCTCTCAAGATGGAGGCCCTTGGCTGGGCCACCATGGCGGAGATCCCGCTGATCGTCATCAATGTCCAGCGCGGCGGTCCGTCCACCGGCCTGCCCACCAATATTGAGCAAAGCGATCTCCTGCAGGCCATCTACGGCTCGCATGGCGACACCCCGCGCGTGGTGCTCGCGCCCAAGAACGTCGAAGACTGCTTCTACATCGCCCTCGAGGCCGCCCGCATCGCCCGCGAGTACAGCACGCCGGTGCTGATCCTCACCGACCAGGCGATCGCCACCCGGATCGAAGCCTTTGACGAACCCGATCTCGCGAAACTCATGGTCGAGGTGAAGCCCGACCTCCATCCCCGGGCCCCCGACTTCAAACCCTATCCCCTCGACGGGCCCACCCGCCCGGCTCCTCCGGGCGCGGTCATGACCTCCGGCAAATACCCCACGGTCACCGGCCTTGAGCATGACGAGCTCGGCCATCCGACCGCCAACCCCGGTCTCCACACCAAGATGACCGAAAAGCGCCGGGAAAAGATCAAGTCCGTGGCCGCTTCCTTCCCCGCCCCCGAACTGGCGGGCGACGAGTCGGGTGACGTGCTGCTGGTCGGTTGGGGCTGCACCTATGGCCCGATCCGCGAAGCGGTGAACCGTCTCCGGGCCGCCGGCGTGAAGGCCGCCCACCTCCAGATGCGCCACATGCACCCGCTGGCCCCGGGCCTCGAGCAGACCTTCAACCGTTACAAGCAGGTCCTCGTGA
>JBDKHE010000329.1:0-3377 GCA_039797805.1 Verrucomicrobiota bacterium | reverse complement strand
CCCTCATCATCGACAATGACGCCGACCTCGACGAGGCCATCCCGGCCGCACTCTACAGCGCCTTTGGCTTCAGTGGACAGAAATGCTCCGCTCTTTCGCGCCTCATTGTGCTTGCGGGCGTCTACGATACCTTCGTCGAGCGTTTCCTGTCCGCCTGCCCTTCGTTGCCCATCGGCGATCCGGCCCTGCCCGGGACCGTGCTCGGTCCGGTGATTGATGCCGATGCCCAGAAGAAGATTCTCGGCATGATCGAACAGGGCAAGACCGAGGCGAAGCTTGCCTTCCAAGGCCGCGCGCCGACCGAAGGGTATTTTGTCCCTCCCACCGTTTTTGTGGATGTGCAGGCGTCCCACACCATCGCCCGAGAGGAAATCTTCGGCCCGGTCATTGCCATTATGCGCGCCAAGGACCTCGACGAGGCCTTCGCGCTGGTAAATGGAACCGACTATGCCCTCACGGGCGGACTGTTTTCCCGCAGCCCACGCGCGCTCGAGCGGGCGCAGCAGGAAATGCTCGTCGGCAATCTCTACCTCAACCGTGCGATCACCGGGGCCATCGTCGAACGCCATCCCTTCGGTGGTTTCCGGATGTCCGGGGGCGGCACCAAGGCCGGGGGCCGGGGCTACCTTGAAAATTTCCTGTTCCCGCGATCGGTTGCCGAGAATGTGATGCGCCGCGGATTCACGCCGACCGAATGACCACAAACCCGCCGGGTCAGAACATCCGACCCACTTCGGACACGACTTGATAAACCCCCAACGCCGTCATCAGCACCGAAGCGATGATAAGGCACGCGAGGGACAGCTTGCCCGCCCGCAGTTCGCGATGGGGATTCTGCCAGTGATAGTAAAGGGCCGCGCCGGCCAGAAAGGGCAGCATCAATCCCTGTCCCACTGCCCCGATGAAAACGAGGCTGATGGGCGCACCGACCAGAATGTACACCGCGGTGAAAGCCACGGGCAGGGCCACACAGGCATACTTCAACCACCGCAGCCGTTCGGCACTGTCGCGATAGTGCTTCACCTTGAAGAGCTCGAGCGCATCTACCGCCAACCGCGCATTCGAGGCGGTGGCTCCGAAAATTGTGGAATAGAGCACCGCAAACGCACCCACCAAAAACAACCAGAAGCTCCATTCGCCAAACACCTCGCGATACATCAGCGACAAGGTTTCGATCATCTTCGAATTATCCACCCGCACCTGCTTGGCATGGAGAATCGCCGCACCCAGCAGGTAGAACGCCAGGGTTGAACCCGTGTAGAGAAAGAACGACACCCACGCGTCCGCCCGCATGATCTTCAGCCAGCCTCGGGCATTCTCCCGCCAGGCTGGCGTGCCATCGTCCGGGCCGACGTTCCTCCCATACCCTTTTTCGAGGCACCAATAGGGATAATAAATCAACTCCGACGCCCCCACCCCGATGATGCCGAAGGCCGCGAAGGCGGTCACCAGCCGATCGGGCATCCCGAAAGAGAATCCTTCCGCCAGTTGCGCACCCGTCACGGCATAGCTGGTTTCCTGCAGCAGCGTCACCGCCACCAGCGTTGCCAGTGTGAAAAGGGCCACCAAGACCAGCGACATCCGCTCGACCAGACGGTAGCGTCCGACCACCAGCAACACCGCGCAGGAGCCCCCGATCAGCACCGCCAGCAAATTGACCGACAGCGTCACACCACCCAAGGAGAACACGCGCGCCACCCCGCCCACCATGCCCGCCACTTGAAACACCAGCGAAAGGTACATTGCGAGCCACAGCCAGAGCACCCACGAGACCACCAGGCGCGGCCCCGGCAGAGTGTTCAAGGCGGCCAGCGTCGAGTGACCGCGCAACAACGCGTTACGCCCGAGCTCGATCTGGACAAACACCTTCAGCAGGCAGCCCAGCACAATGAACCAGAGCAGCCTGAATCCTTCCTCGGCCCCGAGCTTGGGTGTGACAATCAGTTCCCCCGAGCCGACGATCACCGCACTGATGATCAGACCCGGTCCCAGCTGTCGCACCAACCCGCCCAAAGTGCGAGGCGGCGCTACTCGCCCCGTGGATTCGGCCGGTGCGGACAGACTCATGGGGAGGTTGGCGGAGGGCGCCGGGATTACAAAGTCATCAATGCCCCATTCCCGCCTGGTGCTCCTGAATATACTCCTGCTTCAGGCCGAGCTTCTCGGGAGCGTGCAGCACCAGCATCTTCATGCGGATGTCTGCGGGGACCCGGGCAACGGTGAGCTTCGAGACCACGATCATCAGACCGATGGCCAGCGGCACGGCCCAGATCGCCGGCTGCTCGGCCAGAATCCGCAGAAGCGGATGCGCCACCCAGAATGACTTCAGGTCCAGGTTGCCCATGTCACTGAGGTTGACGACCGTCATGCACGCCAATGCCGGGAGACCTCCTCCCAACATCCCGCTGGCCGCGCCGGCCATCGTCATGCCGCGCCACCAGACGCTCATGAAGAGCAGCGGGAAATAGCTCGAGGCCGCGATGGCAAATGCCTGGCCCACCATGAAGTTGATCTGCAGCTTTTCCACCTGCGTACCGAGCAGAATGGCGACGCCGCCGATCAACACGGCGGAGAGCTTGAAGACCCTCATCCGTTCGGCCTCCGTCGCGTTCGGCTTCAGAATGCGCCCGTAAACATCATGGGCCATGGCGCCGGTCATCGAGACCAGCAGGCCGCTGAAGGTGCTCATGAAAGCTGCAAAGGCTCCGGCGCAGGTGATGCCGCTGAGGATGCTGCCCCAGAGGCCGCCAATCACCCGCGGTAGTTCGAGCACCACCTTGTCAGTGCCCTTGGAACCGGTTGCCGCATAGAGTTCCGGGAGGAGATTTCGCCCCAGCACCCCGAGCACCGGCGGGAACACATAAAAGATACCGATCAGGATCATGACCCACATCGTTGTCTTCTTGGCCGCGACGCCGTCGGGATTGGTGTAGAAACGCACCAGAATGTGCGGCAATCCCGCTGTGCCGCAAACCAGCGCGATGATCAGGGAATAGGTGTAGACCAACGAATACGGGCGCGCTTCCTCCGGCGACAAGCCGGCCGCCTTGGCCGCTTTCGTGGTGAGCGGGCCGAATGGGGAAATCCACGGCGTATCCGCCGGGGCCTTCTCGACCAGGGGATGCCGCTCCACCGTCTGCGTGATGGCCGTGCCCTGCGGCGCCAGCTTCTCCATGCGGCCGTCGTTGGCGCCCAAGTGGGCTCCGTAGAAGCCGTAGACGGACATCAGCACGAAGACCGGCACGCTGATGGCGAACATCTTGATCCAATACTGAACCGCCTGGACCAGCGTGATGCCCTTCATGCCACCGAGCGCGACATTGAGCGTGATGACCGCCCCGACCAGCACCACCCCGCCCCAGTAGGGCATGCCCGGA
>JBDKHE010000328.1:0-3515 GCA_039797805.1 Verrucomicrobiota bacterium | reverse complement strand
GTTGAGCAGGTGCAGGCGCTGCTCGGCCGTCATGCGGTTGTTGCGCTCCGCTTCCTCCCCGGTGTCGCGACTCGGCCGGCCGAAGGATTCCAGGAACGAACTCGTGATGCTGCCGTCGGGCAGGGTGATGGAGCGCTGGCCGGCGGGAATGAAGGTGAACGGCTCGGGAATGGCGCTGGAGTACTGCTCGGTCATACCCGTGATCTGGTTGATGGCGTCGATCAACACCTCGGCGTCGAGGCGGCGGGGGACGTAGCGGGCGAAATTGGCCTCGGCTTTTGGCGCGTCGCTGGCGGCGATGGAGGAGAACTGGTAGGTTGCCGAGTTGAGGATCTCGCGGAACAACGCGCGTAGGTCGTAATGCGCCGCGATCAGGCTTTGCTCGAGATGGGCCAGCAGCTCGGGGTTGCTGGGCGGGTTGTCCGGCCGGATGTCGTCCGCTGGCTCGACGATGCCGCGACCGAAAAGCCAGGCCCAGGTGCGGTTGGCGATGGCGCGGGTGAACCAGGGATTGGCCGGTGTGATCAGCCAGTTGGCGAACGCGACGCGCGGGTCGGTGCCCGGGGGAACCTCGGCCGTCGTTCCATCGGGAAACAACCACGGTGCGGCGGGACGCGGCAGGTTGGGATCGAAATAGACGATTTCCTCCTTCCACTCGCGCGTGCCCTTGCGACCAAGTTGGGCGAAAAACGGTGCGACCGCGTCCAGCCGACCCTTCGGCCAGGATTCGGTGCGCGTCCCCATGAAGGTGAGGGCCACCACGCGGGCCAGGCCGGCCGGTTCACGGTTTTGGGACGCGCGGTAGAAATTAGCCGGACCTACGCGGAAATTGCTGCCGTTGGCCGTGAGCAATTCGCGGACAAACTCATCATACGGCATCCGGTGGTGGATGGCATCGTGCACCCAGCGGTAATAGCATTGGGCCGCATTCGGCCAGAGGTTGATCGGGAACTCGGCCTTGATCCGCAGCAAGTCGCTCCACTTCATGGCCCAGTAGTCATCGAACTCGTCGCGAACCAGGAGTTGCTCGATCAGGACGCTTCGTTTGGCGGGATCGCGGTCGGCCAGAAAGGCGCGGGTTTCCGCGGCGGTGGGCAGTGTGCCGATGACATCGAGGAACACGCGTCGGACAAACACCGCATCGCTGCAGGGTGGCGCCGGCTGCAGGCCGAGGCTGGCGAGCCGGGCAAAAACCAGCTCATCAATTCGCCCCTGGGGCTGGCTGCTGGTCGGGAGCTCGTAGGGATTGCTTGCAGCGGCGCCGAGAGGGACTGCACAGAGTGTGAGTGAGAGGAGCGCGCCAGCCAGCCGGTGTCGCCACCGGGGTGGGTGGCTTGGTGGGGTGAAGTTGAGTGGGAGGGTACCGGGAAGAGGCATAGGCATCCGGAACCTTCGCGACGCGTGGAAGCGCGTTGGTCTGTCTGGAGGACGGCCCGGTCAATGCCACGGTTTCCGGCCGAGCGGGGGAATAATCGGCCCTTATGGCAAGATACGCCGCACCTCATGCCGGCGGCCTTGATTAATCATGGAAATACGATCCAGCCCGCATTGGCGGAAAGCGGCCCGTCAATCGACCGGGAATGACCCGGACGGCTTTTCCCGAGCGGCAGCCGGTCAGTCCAAAGCGCTGCGGATCCTGGTGCCGAGTGCAGCGTAGTCTTCGGCGGACAGCAGGACCTTCGGGTCGGGCATCATCGTGAAGGTCGAGCCCCAGTTCGGACCGTCGACGTACTTGGGCACGAGATGGAAATGCAGGTGCGGCAGCTTGTCGGAGTAGGCGCCGTAATTGATCTTGGCCGCGCCGAGGGCGGTGCGCATGGCTTTGGCGACGCGGGCGACGTCCTGCGTGAATTTGGCCAGCTCGTCGGCCGGCAGCTCGTAGAGCTCGTTCACGTGGCCGTGGTAGGCGACGACGCAGCGACCGCGGTAGGTCTGCTCCTTGAAGAGGTAAAGGGTCGAGACCGCCAGCGGCGCGACTTCGATCATGAGGTCATGCAGACGCTGGTCCTTGCGGCAATAGAAGCAGTCGGGGAGGGTGCTCATGCGCACAGGCTTGGTCCTGGAGCCGATCCTGTCGAGACGGACATTTTTCCGCCTCGGACTGTCGACGTGTCTCGCGTGGGCCTACGCTCAGGACTCACTTGACGCGGGATCGGGTCTGCGCGACGTTACGGGCATGTCCACGGCCGCAATCCGCACCTCCAAACGGTCCTCGCGCAAACCGCGCGCGCAGGCCAAGGGGCGGGCCGTGAACAAAGGGCCTTCGTTTGGAGAATGGGCAAGACGTGTCGCCGGGATCGTCAAATCCGGCGAGCGTGACCTTTCTACCCGTGAAGGCTTCGGGGATTAGTTATTTGGTTGATGCCGGCCCTTTGATCGGCCTGCTGGACCGGAGCGACCAGTGGCATGGCTGGAGTCGGGACACTTTGACGATTCTGAACGAGAGGTTAGCGACAACCGAAACGGCTGTGGCTGAGGCTTGTCACCGGCTCAAGCGCCTGCGACCCGCCTTGGGCGAATTGGTCAGGATGATCGAAGAGCAACGGGTCCTGCTCGTGCCGGTGCTGGCTGAACAGTCAACCCGGGTGGGAGAGCTTCTGGCAAAGTATCCGGAAACGGATGCGGGCGACGCTACGCTCGTGGTATTGTCCGAGCGGTTTCCGCGGGCCAGATTGATCACGGTAGACGACGATTTTCGGCGCTATCGGCGGTTGCGAAACCAGGTTATCCCCCTGGTGATTCCGCAGAGTGGCTAAGGGCACCACTGAGACCGGCAGAGAGCGGGAGCGCCGGACCAGCCAATGCGACGTTCGACCCGACGGCAGACTTCTCAGCAGGACGCGGTTTTTTCCGGAAAGAGCCGGCGTAAACCGGCCGCGGTGGCCGGGGTGACGCCGCGCTCGGTAATGAGTCCCGTGATCAACCGGGCGGGGGTGACGTCGAATGCCGGGTTGGCCGCCGGGCTGCCATCGGGCGTGACGGTGATCGTGGCGATGTCGCCATTGTCGAGCCGGCCGGTGAGCCGCGTGACTTCATCGGTCGCGCGTTCCTCGATCGGGATGTCGCGGTGCCCGTCGTCGATGGTCCAGTCGATGGAGGGCGAAGGCAGGGCGACATAAAAGGGGACGCCATTGTCGTGCGCCGCCAAGGCCTTCAGGTACGTGCCGATCTTGTTGCAGACATCACCGCGGGCGGTCGTGCGGTCGGTGCCGACAATGACGACGTCGACCTGACCGTGTTGCATGAGGTGACCGCCGGCGTTGTCGACGATGACGGTGTGAGGGACCCCGTGGTTGAGCAGCTCCCAGGCAGTGAGACTGGCGCCTTGGTTCCGGGGACGCGTTTCATCGACCCAGACATGCACCGGCAGGCCGGCGTCGTGAGCCTGATAGATGGGCGCGGTGGCGGTGCCCCAGTCGACGGTGGCGAGCCAGCCGGCGTTGCAGTGGGTCAAAATGTTCAGCGGTTGGCCGGCGGGCTTGTGGGCGGCGAGGTCGCGGAGAAGCGGCAGGCCG
>JBDKHE010000327.1:0-3508 GCA_039797805.1 Verrucomicrobiota bacterium | reverse complement strand
GTTGGCGCAGGCCGCGGGTGAGGCCGGCCCATTCGTCGGCCCCGATGAGGGTTGGCAACACGTCGAGTGGCCAGAGCTGGCTGCCCGCCCGCTCGCCGCGATAGACGTTCATGTTGACGTCCTGCTCGACCACCGCGCGGTGACCCGCCTCCTTGGCGGCTTGCAAGGCTTCGGCCTGGTTGCCGGGCAGTTGCTTGAAGAATTGGGCCCAGGCCGGTCGCAGATTGCCCGCCGGGTCCACGCACTCGTCGTAGCGGCTACCCTTGGGGGCGTAGCCGTGAAGGACAGAATGAGCGCTGGTGGGGGGCCCGGACATGGCGGGAGTTTTCGGGGAGATCGGAAAGTGGCAATAGCATAGACCCCCGCGATTGCCGGGACTTCAGGGGCCGCGAGGGTGCGTCCAGCCTAAGGATTCCGCAGATCCAGCGTGAAAGGCAGCTCAGGTTTTCCACTTGGCGGAACGCTCGGCCGCAGGCCGCCGGGGGAATGACCATGGGCGTGAAAGCGGGCGAGACGGCGGCTCTCGGCCTCATAGGAGTTGACCGGGAAGGTCTCGTAGTTGCGCCCGCCGGGATGGGCGACGTGATAGGTGCAACCGCCAAGCGAACGCTTGTTCCACGTGTCCACCAGATCGAACACCACGGGCGCGTGCGAGGGAATGGTCGGGTGGAGACACTCGGGCGGCTGCCACGCCCGGTAGCGGACGCCGGCGACGCCCTCGCCGTTGACGCCGGTGGGATGCAACGGCACCCGGTGGCCGTTCGCCGTCAGGATGAAGCGGTCGCCCACGAGTCCCTTGGCCTTCACCTGCAGGCGCTCCAGTGAGCTGTCCACATATCGCACGGTGCCGCCGGGGCCGGGCTCTTCGCCCAGGACATGCCACGGCTCCAGCGCCGCGCGCAACTCCACCTGGATGTCTCGCACCGTGAAATCGCCAACGCGCGGGAATCGGAACTCAAAGTGCGGGTCAAACCACTCCGCTTCGAAGGGCTGGCCGTCGAGACGCAGATCGCGGATGACTTCGTTGAAGTCCGTGCGATTGAAATGCGGCAGCATCCACCGGTCGTGAATGTCGGTTCCCCAGCGGACGAGTCCGTTGGTGTAGGGTTGCTTCCAGAACTTGGCGACGAGTCCGCGCAGCAGGAGATGCTGGGCCAGGCTCATGCGGGCATGCGGCGGCATCTCAAAGGCGCGCATCTCCACGAGGCCGAGCCGGCCGGTCGGGCCCTCGGGGGCGAAGAGCTTGTCGATGCTGAACTCGCTGCGGTGCGTGTTGCCGGTGGAGTCCGCGAGCAGGTGGCGGAAGAGACGGTCCACCATCCAGGGCGGCACGTGGTTGAAGGAGCCAAGCTGCCGGTCCATCTCCTTGAAGGCGATCTCCAGCTCGTAGAGGGCATCGTTGCGGGCCTCGTCGATGCGGGGGGCCTGCGATGTCGGCCCGATGAACAGGCCGGAGAACAACCAGCTCAGCGAAGGGTGATTCTGCCAATAGGCGAGGAGTGAGCGGAGCAGATCCGGCCGGCGCAGGACCGGGGAATCGCCGGGTGTTTCACCGCCGATGATGATGTGGTTGCCGCCGCCGGTACCGGAGTGGCGGCCATCGAGCATGAATTTTTCCGTGCCGAGGCGCGTCTGGCGCGCCTCTTCGTAGAGCACCGTGGTGCGTTGGACGAGTTCGTCCCAGGTCTTGCTCGGGTGGAGATTGACCTCAATGACGCCGGGGTCGGGAGTGACGGCGAGCTTGTTGATCCGCGGATCCTTGGGCGGGGCCTCGCCCTCGATGATGACCGGCACGCCCATCTCCGCCACCGTGGTTTCGATGCCGGCGATCAGGTCGAGATAATCCTCGGTCTGGCTGACCGGCGGCATGAAGACGTGAAGGCGGCCGTCGCGCGGTTGGACGCACAGGCCGGTGCGAATGATCCAGGGCGCGCTCTCGCCCTGTTGGGGGCGCCGGGACGGGTCTGACTCGGGCGGCGGCAGGGGCGGCAACTCGTCCAGTTTCTGGGCGCGCAGTCCCGGGCCCTGACCGGAAGGCAGGGGGGCGTTGGCGCCGGCGAGGACGTGCTGGCCGGCCCTGAGCGCCGCCAGACGGCGAAGGTCGTAGGGGGTTTCCTTGGGCAGATCGCCCCGCTGCGTGGTGGGATCCTGCGGCCAGTCCCAGGGGCGGTCTTTGTCCGCGACCCACGGCACGGAGTCGAGCGGGAGGCGCAACCCCATCGGCGAATCTCCGGGGATGAGCCAGAGGGTTTCGTCGTCACGGAGAAACCACGATCCGGAGACCCAGCCGGGCTGCTGGCCGATCATCGCGCGCTTGATGGGCAGCGTGTAGCCGACCACGGAACCCAGGCCCTCCTGAAAGATGCGGGCGATGCGCTCGCGTTCCAGTTTGTCTTTCAGGTTGGATTTTTCCGGCGAGACGTTCGACGGCAACCGACGTTCCTTCCAGGTGTAGTAGAAGGCGTCCTCGTATCCGGGGATCAAGTGTTTGGGATTCACGCCCAAGGTCTCGGCCAGGCGGGTGGCGAGTTCCTTCGCTTCCTTCGCGCCGTGGCCGTAGTTCTTCGACTCGTCGGCGATCAGCCCGTCGTCGTGCCAGATCGGGATGCCATCCTTGCGCCAGTAGGCCGCGAGAGACCAGCGGGGCAGTTGTTCGCCCGGATACCATTTGCCCTGGCCGTAGTGAAGCAGGGCACCCGGAGCGAACTTGGTGCGCAGGCGTTTGATGAGTTCGCCGGAGAGCCGGCGTTTCGTCGGGGAGACAGCGGTGAAGTTCCATTCCGGACCATCGGGATCGTCCAGCGAAACGAAGGTCGGCTCACCGCCCATGGTCAGCCGCACGTCGTGTTTGTTGAGATCCGCGTCGATCGCGTGGCCGAGCACCTCAATCTTGGCCCACTGTTCCTCGGTGTAGGGTTTGGTGACGCGGGGCGACTCGTGCACGCGCGTGACCGACATGGCGAAATCGAACGTGACCTTGGCTTTTTCGACGCCGCCGCTGATCGCGGCGGCGCTGGAAGGCTCTGGTGAACACGCGAGCGGGATATGGCCTTCGCCGGCGAGCAGGCCGGAGGTGGGATCGAGGCCGATCCAGCCGGCGCCGGGGAGGTAGACCTCGCACCAGGCATGCAGGTCGGTGAAGTCCTGTTCGGCTCCCGACGGGCCATCGAGGGATTTCTGGTCGGCTTTGAGTTGGATGAGGTACCCGGAAACGAACCGGGCGGCCAGGCCGCAGTGGCGCAGGGCGTTGACCAGCAGCCAGGCGGAATCGCGGCAGGAACCGGTGCCGAGCGTCAGGGTTTTTTCCGGAGTCTGCACGCCGGGTTCCAACCGGATGACATAGCCGACCAGGCGATTCACCTGGCTGTTGAGGGCGACAAGAAAATCGATGGTGCGCTGCGGCTTCAGGTCGATGGCGGCGACGAATTCGCCGAACCGTGCTTTGCGGGCGTGCTTGCGCAGGAAGGGGGTGAGATCCCGGGCGATCTGCTTGTCGTAGGTGAACGGA
>JBDKHE010000326.1:0-3969 GCA_039797805.1 Verrucomicrobiota bacterium | reverse complement strand
AAATGGTGCCAGGGGCGAGGATTGAACTCGCGACCAAAGGCTTATGAGTCCTCTGCTCTACCACTGAGCTACCCTGGCGAAGTGGACGCGCAAGAAGTCACAGTTTTCCCCGGAAATCCACAAGATTTTTCTGACTATCACCAACTCGCCCCGGCGTCACGCCGATGGCGCCGAGCACGGCCCTCAGATATTCTCTCCAAACCAATTGGCCGAACGCCTCGATGGTGGCGTCCCGAGATGGAATCCATCCTCAGTCTCGTACCCTTCAGGCATGATTCGGTTGCAATAGTCTCCGAGACGCTTTGCCAGCCTCGTCATGAACGGCTCCTGAGGCGCGCTCAGCATGAGGTTGAACGGGTATTTGCTGTCGAAGGGACTGGGTTGCGCTCTGGGCATGGGAAATGGGGTTGAGAGGATCATAATCACTTCCTTACGCCGCTTCTGTGCATATCTTGCCAATGCCTCGGTCGGCATTGTCCTGCGTCCCGACTAGATATCATCCGTTCCCAACCACCGGAATTGCAGCAGCATGTATCGGCGCCCAAACCCGGGAAGGCCCGCATCCACGCGCTGCACGACCGCCTCACACCACGCTTCGGCCTCCACCCGCGTGGCGTCGGCGGGATTGGCGGCTTCTCCGTATGCTCTGATAAGAAACGTGTCGGAGCGGGTCGTCAGCCACGCCCGCATGGCGTCGCCAAACTGTTCGGGGGTGACCTCACTGCCTTGCAATGCCGCCGCCAGCAGCGGACTGGCCAGAAAGGCGTCAACCGTCTGGAACGGTCCGCCCGCGGCCTTTCCCAGGGAGTCGGCCAGCGCAAGGTTGTCCCGCATCCGATTGCCAAACGTGGTGAGATCCAGGTTCAGCGGTGCGGTGGGTCGCAACCGGTTGTAGGTCGCGCCAAGGCCTCGCCAATACCGGGCCGAGGTGGAATTCACATTGAACCGACCGGCCACCCACGGTGAACCCGACGGCTGACGATGCGTGACCCCGAGGACATGAAAGTTACTTTGCAGCGGTCCGGGAGTGAGTGGCGTATCCGGCACAAACGCGAGTTGGCCATAAGCGAGCACCCGCGCCAGATTTGCCGACGTCGGATCGAGCGCGGCGATGAGCTCATTGATCGCATGCTGCCGGCCGCTTTCCGGAGCTTCCCCCGCCGGAATCACGGCGCTGAGCTTCACGCCCTCGTCCCCCACCCACCAGGCGTAGCTGCCCTGCCTCGTTGCGTTGCCTGACGGACTGTTGATCAACACGGGCACCAGCAGGACTCTTACGTGCTCCTTGTCGCTGCCATCGGCACCCAAGGTCCCCGCGGACAACACCGCGATGCTGTCGTTGCCGCCCAACGGCGGTATCACCTCGGACGAAACTCCAGAAACCAGCCATCGCACGAAATGGCCGTCCGCGCCCCAGACACCGCACCAGTGCCGTGCCGGCTTCCCGGCTCCGGCCGTAATGCCCGTGATGCCAGCCATCCCCGTGATCGCACTATCTTCGCCCGCCGCCCGCTGCAGTTCTCCCAAGGCGACATCCAGTCCAAGCAAGGCATGTTGCCGGGCCTGCGTACGGTAAGCCGCGTTGGCCGACAGACCGGTGCCGATGCGGGTCAGCGTTGTCAGCGCATATACCGTCAACACCAGCAACGCCAACAGGAGCAAGGTGACGATGAGAGCAAAGCCGGTCTGATGCCCGTTTCGACGACGCGTCGTCTTCACGCGACCGGTGTTCATGGACCCTTCCCGAGGATTTCGATGCGCCGGGTAAAGACGGCGGAATGTGTCTCCACCACCGACCACCACCACTCCGCGTCAGTCGTGAATTCCGATGGCCTCGTCGACAGGCCCGCCTCCATCGCCTCCACCAAAATGACTCCTTCGCCGGTCAGGATGCGCAAGAACACGTCCACCACCTCGGGAAACCGGCTTGGATCTGAATCGCTTTGACCGATCGCGTGATGCGAAACGTCGCTCCCGTCGGTCGGAAAGAGGCGCACCAGTTCACCCGCCGCGTCACGCCGGTAGCACCAGCAACCAAAATCGACGACATTGGGCGCCAGCAAATTGGCGTGGCTCGGATTCGTGACATTGCGCGCCTGACGAAATGCCGTGGAGAGCGCGCTCGTCGGCGTGTTGCCCGTGCTTCCATAGGCACTCGCCGTCACGTCATACCCCTGGGAGAAAGTTTCCGAAGCGCTGACCACCGACCGGTAGAGGGCATAGCGCGCCGGTGCCGGATTTGAGCCCACGGCATCGCCGGTGACCGGCCGCCGCACCAACTGCCACGCGATCACGGTGGGCAGACCGCCGCCGGACTCCACGTTCGTTCCAACCCACCGGAGCCACACGCCTGAGAGTCCGAAGCGGGCATCCCGCAGCGAGGGCAATCCGGACGATGCATCGATTGGCACCAAGCGCAGACTCCCGCCCGCCGCCGGCTTGGCCCGGCCGGTGTTGAGCAACCAACCGTGATTCGCCAATGCTGCCGCGCTATCGAGTATGTCGGCCGCCAGCCAGCAATTGGCGTCGCGGCGACGGAGCGCTGATTGCAGATCGCGCTCCAGCAGGGCAAAGACCTGATGGGCCGTTGCATTCTGTTCCTGTTGGCCCTGAGAGCGCTGCCAAAGATTCAGCACGTTGCCCGTGACGGCGAACATGAGACCCGCCATGACCACGGTGATCGTCACGGCCACGAGCAGTTCCAGCAGCGTGAATCCCGCCTGCGCCCCCGGCCGGAAACAGTCAGGGATCCGCTCCGGACCAGCCGGCCGTTGCTCCTCGCTCGCCGAGACCTCTGTGCCGCGGCTGATCATCGGGTGAGCGAGACGGTGAGCAGGAGACGAGTCCGCGATGCCGCCGCGGTGGGCGCATCCGAGCCAGGCAGACGGTAGGGCCACGAGACTTGCACCACCACGGCGAGCAAGGCCTTGTCATTGGCGAAGCGGAGCGGCTCGTCGGGATAACGCCAGCATTCCAAAAGAAAGTATTGTTGGTCTGCCGCCAGGCGCCCCGATCCCGGCGGCAGGTAGGCACGGCTTTGCACACGGGTCCCGTCACGGTCCGCCACCAGTTCAAACCCGTCGGCCAACGGACCATTCATGACGGGGATTTGCGCGGCCAGGGCGTCGAGTCCGGCGTTCGCCAACCGCATCAGTTCCCCTTTTAGGTCATCGGGCAAGCGCTGCGCCAGTTGCCGGTCCGAGGCCACCGCGGACTGGCGCCCCAGGTTCGGCAGCAGACTGATGATCACGGTGACCGCCCCGGCAAACAGGCCGAGGGCGATGATCACCTCCAGCAAGGAAAAGGCGCGGACTGGTCGCGTGGGTTGCATCAGAAAGCGCTCCGATCAGGCAACAGCGCCGGCACGCCATAGGCGCTCAGGATGAGGCCACGGACGTTGTGTGGATTCAGCAGCTCAACCGGCGGCTGCCCTTCGGCAAAACTGCCCGGTGCTCTCACCCGACCTTGCGCCAGAACGATCGTGCCTTTCGGGGGAGGTCCGGAAACCAAAGCAGCCAAGGTGCTGTTCGAAGTGAAAGCGACGCCCAGCCAACGTTGCTCCGCGGAGTCACCGTCCATCTGATAAACGAGGCTCTGGTTTTCAAACAGGTCGGAAACAAGGTCCGCACCGGGGTCCGATACCCTTTTCCATTCCGCGGGATTGGCCACCAGTCCGGTGAGACCGGGCGGCACGACGTAAACGCCGTCAGGCAATCGCACGACCAGACTGGTATCCCAATCAGCCGGGCTGGCTCCCGGTTGGCGGCCCACCTGCAGCACCAGAAACCGCAGGTAGCGATCCTCCTGCAGGGGATCAGCGTTGATGAGCAATCGCGTCTTGTGCGCGGTGGCCGGCGCCCTCGTGCGGGCCGCGGTGATCAGATTCGCCAGCATCGTCTGACCCGTCGGCAAGGTCATGGTCTTTCCTCCACCCAGCGCGCGCAGGAGCAGGAAGGAGAGTCCCGCAAT
>JBDKHE010000325.1:0-2804 GCA_039797805.1 Verrucomicrobiota bacterium | reverse complement strand
TTCGCCAAACCTTCCGGCATGATGGGCACGCGCAGTGCCGTGATCACGCGCAACATCGACGCCTCCACCTGGGGCGGCGAGGCCGCGCTCGGTTGGCGCTTCACGGAGCACTGGAAAGCCGACGCGACCCTGTCCTGGGTCCATGGCGACAACGACACCGACCACCTGCCCCTCGCCCAACTGCCACCGGTCGAGGGCCGGCTCACTTTGGCCTACACCGAGTCCACCTGGTCGGTCGGCTCCCTCATCCGGACCGTCGCCGCGCAGAACCGGGTCGCTGTCAATCAGGGCAACATCGTCGGCCAGGACATCGGTCCCTCGGCCGGTTTCGCCGTCTTCTCGCTCAATGCCAGTTGGAATCCGTGGGCGCACGCGCGACTGTCCGCCGGCGTCGACAACCTCCTGGACCGCACCTACGCGGAACACATCAGTCGCGCGGGCAGCGCGGTCGCCGGCTTTACCCAGACCACCAGGGTCAACGAGCCGGGCAGAACCCTCTGGATCAAACTGGACCTGACCTACTAGGCTGCCTCATCCCTGTCCAACCCTCGCCTCACCCAACCTTCATTGCTCCCATGAATAATCTCCCCGTCCTCGCCCTCTTGCTGCTGGCTCCGCTCGCTGTACGCGCCGCGGATTGCTGTGCAGAGCCACAAACCGCGTCCGCGTCCACCGATGCGGCGGCTCCGGCCATCAAAACCCACCCGCTCAAGGGCGTGGTGATGGCGCTGCTGCCGGAAAAGACCGCCCTGCTCGTGAAACACGAGGAGGTTCCCGGCGTGATGCGCGCCATGACGATGATGTTCAAAGTCGAGCCCGCCGTTCTCACGCAGGTCAAACGCGGCGACGCGATCAAGGCCCTCATGTCGCGCCGCGAAGACGGTTGGTGGCTGACCGAGGTTGCGGTCGCCGCTCCCGCCAACTAGCGTCCGCACCTCGCCAGCACTCCGCCCGGGCAACCGGCACGCGCCGCGTCCAGGTGGCCCGTGCCCGATTGGAGAGTCCGCCTTGCCTTGGGCCCGAGCGTGAGTTGCCTCGCGGCATGTCGCGCCTGTTCACCGCCCTCATCCCGCCCGTCGCGGTCCGCACCGAACTGGCCGGGATCGCCGCGCCGCTCGCCGGGGTTCGCTGGGCGCCGGCGGCGAACCTGCACCTGACGCTGCGATTCATCGGCGAAACCGACGAGGCCCTGACCGGGCGTTTCGCCGAGGCCCTGACCCGGGTCCGCGTGGAGCCGTTCATTCTGCCCGTCGGCGGCCTTGGCGTGTTTCCCCGCCGGGGTCCGGCCAAGGTGGTCTGGGCCGGGGTGGGCCGCAGCCATACCCGTCTTTACCAACTCCGAAAGCAGGTGGACGAAGCCCTGCTCGCGGTCGACAGCAACCTGCCGATGCCCGGGTTTCATCCCCACTTCACGATCGGCCGGCTGGGCGAAAACCACCACGCCAAGGAACTGGCGCAATACCTCGAGAAACACCGGGACTACGAGGCACCACCCTTTCTGGTCGCCGACTTCCACCTGCTGGCGAGCGAACTCACTCCCGGGCAACCGCCCGTCTATCGGACGGTGCAAAGCTTTCCGCTGGCCCCGCAGGACCGGTGACAATTGGCCGCAGCCCCGATTGCAGCTTGAGCCATCCGGGGCTCTGGTCACGTTTTTCGCCCATGTCGACCTCCGCCCCCGCCCCGGCCAAGCCCTCCTTTCGGGAGGCCGTTGCCGTCTGGTGGAAAATCGGCCTGCTGAGCTTCGGCGGTCCGACCGGGCAGATCGCGCTCATGCACACCGAAGTGGTGGACCGGCGCCGGTGGGTGACCGAGTCCCGTTTTCTGCATGCCCTGAACTATTGCATGCTGCTGCCCGGTCCGGAGGCGCAGCAACTCTCGGTCTATATCGGTTGGTTGCTGCACGGCCGCTGGGGTGGCATCGTGGCGGGCACGCTCTTCGTGCTGCCTGGGGCCGTGCTCCTGTGGGCGCTGAGCTGGGTCGCGATCGCCCATGGCCATGTGCCGATGATCGGAGCGGTCTTTCATGGACTGAAGGCCGCGGTGCTCGGCCTGGTCTTGCACGCCGTGCTGCGACTCGGCGGCCGGGCGTTGAAGAACGCCGTGATGTGGTCGGTGGCCGGCGCGGCCTTTGTCGGCATCTACTTTCTCGGAGCACCCTTCCCCTTAATCATCTTTCTGGCGGGTCTGCTGGGCCTTGCCGGCGGACACTGGTGGCCGGGGCTTTTTCCCGCGGCCAAGGGACATGGCGCCGGCCACTCCGTGATTCAGGATGATGCGGCGACGATGCCGGCGCCGTCCCTCTGGACCAGCCTGCGCACCGCCCTGACGTGGCTCGTCGTCTGGGCCGCGCCGGTCGTCGCGCTCTGGCTCTGGCTGGGCCGCGGCCATGTGCTGACCCAGGAAGGCCTGTTCTTTTCGAAGGCCGCCGTCGTGACCTTCGGCGGCGCTTATGCGGTCCTGCCCTATGTCGCGCAACAGGCGGTCGAAGTCCATGGGTGGTTGAGCGCCCCGCAGATGCTCGACGGCCTCGGGCTGGCCGAGACAACGCCGGGGCCCCTGATCCTCGTGCTGCAATACGTCGGCTTCCTCGGAGCGTGGCAGGCGCCCGCGCCTTTTTCACCACTGCTGGCCGCCACGCTTGGAGCCGGGCTGACCTCGTGGTGCACGTTCATGCCCAGTTTCCTTTTCATCTTTACCGGCGCGCCGTATATCGAGGCACTGCGGGGCGCCCGCCTCCTCGGCTGCAGCCTCTCCACGATCACGGCGGCCGTCGTCGGCGTGGTGCTCAATCTCGCCGTCTG
>JBDKHE010000324.1:0-4659 GCA_039797805.1 Verrucomicrobiota bacterium | reverse complement strand
CGTTGGGGCCGGTGCGTCCGGCCATGACGTTGGTGTCGACGTAGACGGGATAGACCGGGTCGGGAATGGCGAGGCGGACGTCGGTCGCGAAGATTTCCTGGATGTTGCCGCAGTCGCACTTCGAGCCGTCGGAAATGAAGATCTCATCGGCAGCGATGTTGCAGCCGCGGGCGGCGTAGTCGTGCTGGGCGACGGCGTCGCGCAGGCGTAGCCCTGTTCCGGACCATAGCCCTTGAAGGTGGCGCGATTGGCCATCTCGTCGGTCGCGGCGTGAAGCGCCTCTATGCAGACGGGCGGCAGGGGCTCCGTCACGTCGCCGATGCCGAGGCGGATGATCGGCTTGTCGGGATTGGCGGCGACGTAGGCGTTCACGCGCTTGGCGATGTCGGCGAAGAGGTAGGAGGCCTTGAGCTTGGTTTAGTTTTCGTTGATGCGGATCATGGAGACGGGTCGGGGAGCAGGGATCTGGGAGTGGAAGGTGGTGGTCACCGGGCTCGCGGGAGTTCCGGCAAGGCAAGAGGCTTGATAAAGGGAACGGTGTCTGGTTATTCAAGCCCGTTCCCCTATGCAAAAAATAGAATCCATCCCGGCCATGCGTGAATCGGTGGCGGCATTGCGGGCGGCCGGACGCAAAGTGGCCCTGATCCCGACGTCCGGGGCGCTCCATGCGGGGCATGCGAGCCTGATCCGGCTGGCCCGGGAGAGCGGCGCCGCCGTGGTGGTGTCGGCTTTTGTCAATCCGCTGCAGTTTGGTCCCAGTGAGGATTATGCGAAATACCCGCGCACGCCCGAGGCCGACCAGATGCTCGCCGACAAGGAAGGCGTGGACGTCCTCTTCACGCCGACGGCTGACGAGATGTTTCCCAAGGGGTTTTCGTCCAGCGTGCAGGAGGAAGCCGTCAGCAAGCCCCTGTGCGGGGTGACGCGTGCGGCCCATTTTCGCGGGACCCTGACGGGTTGGCTGAAGCTCATCAATATCGTGCAGCCCGACACGTTGGTGCTCGGTGAAAAGGACGTGCAGCAACTCGCGGTGGTCAAGAAGGTGGCGGCCGACCTGTTGTTGCCTCTCAGCATCCTCACGGGGCCGGTCGTGCGCGATGCCGACGGCATGGCGGTGAGCGCACGCAATGCCTACCTCACTCCCTCGCAACGCGAGGAGGCGCTCGCGGTCATCAAGGCCCTGCGGACGGCCAAGGAAATGGTCGAGTCCGGCGTGAAAAGCACGGATCGCGTCGTGGCCGAAGCCACCCACATCATCGGCGAGAAAAGACGCCTCCGGGTCATCTACATCTCGGTGGTTGACCGGCGTACGATGGAGCAGGTGAGGGAGATTTTGCCCGACCAATGCCTGTTGGCGGTCTCCTACTGGGTCGATGAGGTCAGGCTCACGGATAACATGCCTTTGTGAGGGCCGGGAGGGGCTGTGAATAACTTGTCAGCGAACGGTGCGGCCTCCTCGGGAAACCTTCCTGGGACCGGGCTGTGAACAGCCTGCGCGCAAGACCGCTTAGGAGATTCGGCGCGGGCTTTCGCCTCTACCCGGGGCACATTAGGGAAAGCCGCCTCTCCCCTCGGGAGCTATCAGTTTAGTTATAATACATTGGTGGCAAATGTACTAGTGCCCAAGAGCTGGCGTGCCCTCCGCCATCTCTGGGAGAATGCCAGCGCAAGCGGTATCCGCACCTACGGGGAGCCACCGGTGTAAGTCGCGGTGCGCTGGGCGACAGGATCCCCGTTTGACGAAGGTGACAAAGAGGTGACTTGGCAGTGTGAAGAAAACGCGGAGTGAACCTGAGGGTTGGGTAGACTGAGGGGTTGTCTTTTACGTCTAAGTTTGGGACTGATGGGGTGTTGTGAGCACCCATTTCCCCGAAAAACCACGTATTGCGATCATCGGCGCCGGCGCCTTGGGCTGTTACTATGGAGCCCGGCTGGTCACGGCGGGCGAGGACGTCCACTTTCTGGCCCGCAGCGGCCGGGCGGCCCTGATGGTCAAAGGACTGAAAGTGAAGACGCCGACGGAGAAAATTTCCGTGCGCAAGATTCAAGTTTACGGTTCGGCTCACGAAATCGGACCCTGCGACCTCGTCATCATTGCGACCAAGGCGACGGCCAACGAGGCGCTGAAGACGATTCTGCCGCCGTTGCTGAAGCCAGACACGGCCGTGCTCACCCTGCAGAACGGTTTGGGGGTTGAAGAACCGGTGGCGGACATCGTCGGACCGGCCCGCGTTCTCGGGGCGATCTGTTACATCGGCTGCATGCGCACCGCGCCCGGCGTGGTGGACTGTTCCTTCCCGGGTCTGATGACGATCGGCAAGTTCGGCAAACCGGCCGGCGAGCGCACCCAGATGATCGCGTCGTTGTGGCGCCGGGCGGGCGTGAAATGCACGGCCCAGGACAATCTCGAACTGCAACGCTGGCACAAGCTGGTGTGGAACGTGCCCTTCAACGGGCTTTCGATCGTGTCCGGCGGCATTACCACCGACGTGATCATCGCCGACGAAGGCCTGCGGCTGATGGCCCGGCGTCTGATGGAAGAGGTGGTGGAGGCCGCGGCGAAGTTCGGTCATGTGATTTCGCGCTCCTTTGTCGACCTGCAGTTTGAGCGCACGGCGAAGATGGGCGGCTACCGTCCGTCGAGCCTGATCGATTTCGAGGAAGGCCGCGACATGGAGATCGAGGAAATCTGGGGCGAGCCCGTGCGGCGGGCCAAGCAGGTGGGTGCGACCGTGCCCCGCATGGAGATGCTTTACTGGCTGATCCGGCAGCGACTCGAGGCGCGCAACGCCAAGCTGAAGGCCAAGTCGCGCAAGCGCTGACCAAGCCGCGACCGTCGGCTGAAATTTCATCCCGGACGGCGTCGCGTCGCCGGAGTTTCGCGTGGATCGTCGCCCGATCGATTCCGGATCTTGAAGAGGATTGCGCTCCGGTCTTCAGGGTAACTAGCTAGGGCGAAATTCTCCCTGATGTCTGCTGAGCCTTCTCCGAAATTCGAGCCGTTCATCCCGGACTCGGCCAAGATTCCTGAATTCACCGTCCGGGCGGTTGTGACCGGAGCCATTCTGGGGATGGTCTTTGGCGCTTCCTCGCTCTACCTCGTGCTCAAGGTCGGCCTGACGGTGAGCGCCTCGATCCCGGTGGCGGTCATCTCGCTGGCGATGTTCCGCGCCTGGTCCAAGACCGGCGGACGCGACGCGACGATTCTGGAGAACAACATCACGCAAACGGCCGGTTCCGCCGGCGAGTCGATCGCGTTTGGCGTGGGTGTGACGATGCCCGCGATCCTCATCCTCGGATTCGAGCTGGAACTCACGCGAGTGCTGCTCGTGGCGATCATGGGCGGGTTGCTGGGCATCTTGATGATGATCCCGTTGCGCCGGGCCCTGATCGTGAAGGAGCACGGCGTGCTGAAGTATCCCGAGGGCACGGCTTGCGCCGCGGTGCTGAAAGCGGGCGTCGATGAGGTTTCGCGGGCCGCCGCGTCGCCTTCCGCCAAGGCCGAGATGGCGGCGGCCGAAGCCGCCGGTCTGGGCAAGGCACCCGGAGCGAAGACGATTTTCACCGGCTTTGGTCTGGGTCTGCTCTACACGACGCTGAACATCGCCGGCAAAGGCTGGAAGGATGTTTCCGAAAAGGTCTTCGGCGCACCGTTCAAGGCGGGATCCGTGGGCATCGAGGTGTCGCCGGCGCTGCTCGGGGTCGGCTACATCATCGGACCCTATATCGGCGGCATCATGTGCGCCGGCGGCGCGCTTTCGTATTTGTTGCTCATCCCGCTGATCAAGTTCTTTGGCGAAGGCGTGCCGGGTCCGATTGCGCCGGGCCTCATTCCGATCTCCGAGATGGGGCCCGGGAACATCCGCAGTGCCTATGTGCTCTACATCGGCGCGGGGGCCGTGGCGGCGGGCGGCATCATCAGTCTGGTGCAGGCGCTTCCGACCATCTGGCACGGCATGAGGGGCGGGCTGAAGGACATCGGCCTGAGCCGGCGCGCGGGTACGCCGTCCGGCGAGGTGCCGCGGACCGATCAGGATCTCTCAATGAAGTTCGTCGGCATCGGCATTGTCGTGCTGCTGGCGGCCATCGTGTGGGCGCCCTCGTTGCACATGAACCTGCTGGGTGCGCTGCTGATCGTGGCCTTCGGCTTTCTGTTCGTGACCGTCTCGTCCCGCCTGACCGGCGAGATCGGGTCCACGTCGAACCCGATCTCCGGCATGACCGTGGCGACGCTGCTGTTCACCTGTCTGGTGTTTCTGCTCGTGGGCTGGAAGGGCGGCACCTACTACGTCACCGCGCTCTCGATCGGAGCGATCGTGTGCATCGCCTCCTCCAACGGCGGCACGACCTCGCAGGACCTCAAGACCGGGTTTCTCGTCGGCGGCACGCCGCGGCTGCAGCAGTACTCCATCCTGATCGGCGCGTTCTGCTCGGCTCTCATTCTGGGACCGATCCTGCTGCGCTTGAACGATTCGGCCACGGTCTACGTGCCGGCGGCCGAGGTGGCACCCGGGCTCACGGTGGATCTGGGCAAGGTGGACCCGGACAAGCAGACGCTGAAGGGGCCGCAGGCGCAGGCCGATGGCGCGCAGTATTTCGTGTGGCACAAGACCGACTCGGTCGGCGGCCCCGAGGGCAAGTATTTCGTGAACGACCGGG
>JBDKHE010000323.1:0-4750 GCA_039797805.1 Verrucomicrobiota bacterium | reverse complement strand
GCCTGCGCTATGCCAAGGAAGCCGACCCGAAAGCGGCTGCCGAAAGGGCGACCAATCAATTCCTCGGCTGCCTGCCCGAGGTCCGGCGATTGGTGCAGACCGATGTGGCCGCCGCTTACTCCGGCGATCCGGCCGCCCGGAGCACTGACGAGATCATCCTCGCCTACCCCTGCGTGCTCGCCATTTCGCTGCAACGCCTCGCCCACGTACTCTACGCGCTGCAGGTTCCGCTGCTGCCCCGCATGCTGACCGAATACGCGCACGAGCGCACCGGCATCGACATCCACCCGGGCGCCCACATCGGTTCGCACTTTTTCATCGATCACGGTACCGGGGTTGTCATCGGCGAAACCGCCACCATCGGGACGCATGTGAAGATCTACCAGGGTGTCACCCTCGGAGCCAAATCCTTCGAGACCGACGGCAAGAACAACCCGGTCAAGGGCGTGAAGCGCCATCCCGACATCGAGGACCACGTCACGATCTACGCCCATGCCACAATTCTCGGAGGCGACACCCGGGTCGGGGCACACTCCGTCGTGGGGGCCAACGTCTGGCTGCGCGAGTCGGTACCCGCGCACAGCATGGCCTACTACAAGGAGACCAGTCTCGTCATCCGCCCGCGCAAAGCCCACGAAATCCTGGTGGATGGCGCGGACTGGAATATCTGAGATTTTGCCCCGGCTGGTCCGGCGACCGGTCAGCGGACGGCACGTCAGAGGCGCTGCCGTTGCGCGAGAGCCCGAGCCACTTCGGCGGCGAAGAAAGGTCCGCGGTAGATGAGCCCGGTGTAAAGCTGCACCAAGGTCGCCCCTGCATCGAGTTTCTCGCCGGCCGATTCCTCATCCATGATGCCGCCGACACCGATGATCGGCAGGCGGCCCTCGGTCGTCCGCGCGATGTAGTTGATAATCTCCGTCGAGCGACGTCGCACCGGTCTTCCGCTCAGCCCGCCGGCCTGGTCGACCGTCGCGAAAGGACCGGGACGAGCCAGCGTGGTGTTGGTGGCGATGATGCCGTCCAGCTGCAGGTCCGCGATCACTCCCAGGGCGGCGTCGATCTGCGGGTACGAGAGATCCGGAGCGATCTTCAACAATACCGGGCGGCGCACCTTGCCCGCCGCCACGCGCACCTTGTTCTCGTCGACCAGCGCCGCCAGCAGCGGCTTGAGCCAGGCGGCATCCTGCAGCTCGCGCAGACCCGGCGTATTCGGGCTGCTCACGTTCACCACGACATAGTCGGCGTGGTCGGCCAGCAGCCGGAAACTGCCTAGGTAATCCTCCAGCGCCTGTTCGAGGGGAGTCACCTTGCTCTTGCCCAGGTTTACGCCAAGCGGGATGGCGCGTTTTCCCGGACCCGGCTGGCGGGCGAGACGGGCGGCCAGCGCGGCGGCACCTTCATTGTTGAAGCCCATCCGGTTGATGACCGCCTGCTCCGAAGGGTAACGAAAGGCGCGCGGCTTCGGGTTGCCCGGCTGGGCGTGCAACGTGACCGTGCCGATCTCCACGTGGCCAAACCCCAGCGCGGCGGCGGCCGGCCAGGCCTCCCCGTTCTTGTCGAAACCGGCGGCCAGGCCCACGGCATTGGGAAACTTGAGCCCGAAGCACTCCACCGGACGGTGCAATTGCGGCGCCAGCCGGTGCCAGCGCTCGAGCAACGAGCAGAGTGGTGTCACCCGCCCGAGGAGCGCGAGGCCGTGCACGGCCACTTCGTGTGCCCGCTCGGGATCGAGCCGGAAGAAGGCGGGTTTTGCGATGTTTTGGTAGAGCCAGCCCATGTGGCGCGCACTGTGCCAGCTGCCCGCCAACAATCAAGCAAAGCGCGGTCCCCGGTTTTACCTTGTTATTTCAACGTTGGGGCCCATCGTGCCGCCGCCTTTTCCCGGGCTGAAGCGACGATCTGAAAATTTTCCAACTTTATGCGTTTCAGTATTTGACAAGGGTTGGACCCCGCCTTTTTCGTCCAACAGAAATCAGCAACTAATACTATGGCGAAAGGCTCCCCCCAACTCGAATGGTGTATCGTCCGTCTCGGCGAAGATCACAACTGGTGGGTCGATGAAGTCAGCGACCCTGTCCACTGGGATGTGGACGGTCTGAGCATCATCGATCCCCGGCAGGTCGATCACATCATCGATCTCATCGACCCCCTGCGTGAATTTGGATTCGACCAGGACGTCTTTGAGCGTGCCTTCATCCCCTTCCGCATCGTGAAGGATCTGGGTCAGGGCAAGGTTCGCCTCGCCAAGACCAAGCAGCCCTTGCTCGAGTCCGAGGAAAAACTTTTTGCGCTCCCTGACGTGATCGACGAGGAAAACGGGCCCTACGCCGACTTCCTCGACCACATCACCCGGCTCCGCGTCAAGATGCTCAACGAACTCCTGGACCTGGAGGTCAAGCTGACCGTCGACGAGGTCGAGGACCAGCTTCGCGAGGCGCAGAACAGCGATTTCATCGAAGGCAAGGCCGTCCACCTTTTCAGCGAGATCACCGCCATCCTCGACTACACCCCCGAGGGTCATGGCGACGAGGAGGATGACGCCGACAAAGCCGCCGCCATCGACGATGATCTGCCCGACGTCGAGGAGGAAGAGGATGAGAAGATGAAGAACGACTCCTCGCTCAAGTGGGATGAGGACGAAGACGAGGAAGAAGGCGAAGGTGACGGCGACGAGAAGAAGAAGGAAGGCGACGAAGACTCCGATGACGACGAGGATTCGGACGACGCCGAGGAGGACGAACGTCCCCGCCGCGCCAAACGCGGCCGTTAAAAGCCTTGTTGCCAGTCCGGTGACAATCCTTCACTGGATTGTCACCGCATGATCTCCCGCCGACTGCCCGTTTTTCTGATCGTCTTGCTGAGCCTGCTCCTAGGCGGTTGCGTCACCGACAGCGCCGCGCCCACGGGCGCCAATCCGCGCATCGAGGCGCCGACCATGGCCGCCCAACTGCGCCCGGGGGACACGATGACTGTTTCCCTGCTCGGCATTCCGGAACCCATCACGAGCAGCGTCCAGATTGATGAGCAAGGCCTGATCCGCCTGCAGTACATCGGCGCGATCAAGGCCGCCGGGCTCAATACCGCCGAGCTTTCCCAAAGCATTCGCGACACCTATATCGCGAAGAATTTCTACACCGCGCTGGATGTCTCGGTGAATGTGACCGAGCGCTACATCTACATTGGCGGCGAGGTGCAGCGCCCCGGTCGCATCCCCTGGTCACCCGACCTCACCCTGTCCAAGGCCGTGCAATCCGCCGGCGGCTTTTCCCTCTATGCCAAGGAAACCAAGGTCACCTTGACGCGGGACAACAAGGCGTACGACTTCGACGTGAAGCTGGCCCAGCGGCAGCCGCTGGAAGACCCCCGCCTTTTTCCGGGTGATTCCATCCAGGTGCCGCGTTCCGCCTTCTGATCCGACCAGCGCCTCACGAGGGCCGGCCCAGCGATCACCCGTCATGACCTTTGTCCCCGCCAACGCCGCCTCCCTGATCGGCTTTGGAGTTATCGTCCTCACCGTGCTGCTGGCGCTGCTCGGAGCCGTGCAATACGCCTATCAATCGTTCCGGACGACAATGATCGCCGGGCTGGCGCTGGGCATCTGGCTGGGTGCCCAGTCCGCCCTCGTGTTCAGCGGCCGCCTCGCTTACCTGCCCTTGCAAGGCCTGCCTTTCTTTTTCGTGCCGATCTTGGTGATCTGGACCGCCCTAGCTCTCTCACCGATCGGCCGGCGCCTTGCCGCGAGCATTCCCCTGACCGCGCTCGTGGGATTCCAAGCCTTTCGCCTGCCGCTCGAATTGGTGCTGCACTCTTGGTTTCGTCAGGGAACGATTCCGGAGACGATGACGTGGTCGGGACAGAACTGGGACATTATCAGCGGAATCATCGCCTTGGTCTGCGCACCTTTCGCGGGCCGCTGGCCGCTGGCCGCACGGTTCGCCAACATCGTGGGATTCGCTCTCCTGCTGAATGTCATGCGGGTGGCCGTGATGTCATCCCCGGTGCCATTTGGTTGGAATATCCAACCGAGCCTCCAACTCGCGTTTCACCTGCCGTACTCCCTGATCGGGCCGGTCTGCGTCGGTGGTGCACTGTTTGGGCACATTGTGCTGACGCGGGCGCTATGGAGCGGCCGCAAGTGACGACTGCCGCGCGGCGCCCAACTGGCGCGGATCGGCGTCCGCGCCCTACCCTGCGTAAAACTGCTCCCAGCCGGCGCGCGGCGGTCCCATCGTCAGCAACGCATTGGCCTGATCGCTGTTCGTGAAGCGCTGGGCCACGGGATCAAATTCCAATCGGCCGCCCAGCCGCTGCGCGATCACCCCGAGAAGAAAGACCTGGGTGAGCGGGCCGGAAATCGCGAAGGGCGATTTCGCCTCCTCGCGCCCGAGACAGGCGAAGACGAAATTCTCGAAGTGATCGGAGAACCCGCCCTTGATGCGCGGGAGTTGCGGGGCCATTTCGCGCATCTTTTCCTCTGGCACGATGCGCAGCGTGTCCGAATGCGTCCCGCCGAGGAAGGTCAGTTTCTGGCTGTAGATGAACTTTCCGTTCTTCTGTTTGAATTCGGACTTACCCGTCATTTCCGGCGGCAGCGGCGGGCGATTGTCGACCCCGTCGTACCAGAAGACCTCGACCGGCGGCATCCCGGGGCGGGCCGCGAAGTCAAACCGGATGGTCGTGGCCTGAGGGAAGATGTAGTCGTTCGGACCGTCGCGTTTCACGGCCTCGATCACCCGAGGCAGGCCGAGCG
>JBDKHE010000322.1:0-2753 GCA_039797805.1 Verrucomicrobiota bacterium | reverse complement strand
GCGACCGGCCTCGGTGTGTATCTGGATTTCTCGGACGCCATCAAGCGCCTGACCGAGGCCGGCGTCCGCGAAGTCCAGGTACACGCCGTAGCCCGTCTCGCCCACGCCGCGGCCCTCGTCGCAGACCTGCTTGGCGTTGCGCGAGGCCACGTCGCGCGGCACCAGGTTCCCGAAGCTCGGGTAGATGCGCTCGAGGTAGTAGTCGCGGTCGGCCTCGGGAATGTCGGCCGGGTTCTTCTTCACGTCCTCTTTCTTCTTCGGCACCCAGATGCGGCCGTCGTTGCGCAGCGACTCGGACATGAGCGTGAGCTTGGACTGGTAGTCGCCGGAGACGGGAATGCAGGTCGGGTGAATCTGCGTGTAGCAGGGGTTGGCCATGCACGCGCCGCGCTTGTAGGCGCGCCAGATGGCGGTCGCGTTCGAGCCGCGGGCGTAGGTGGAGAGATTGAAGACGTTGCCGTAACCGCCAGTGGCGAGGATGACCGCGTCGCCGGAGTGGCGATGCAGTTTGCCGGTGACGAGGTCGCGGGTGATCACACCCTTGGCGTGGCCGTCCACGAGGACAAGGTCGACCATCTCGTGCTGGGTGATGAGATCGATCGCGCCGGCGCCAACCATCTTGGAAAGGGCGGAATAAGCGCCGAGCAGGAGCTGCTGGCCGGTCTGGCCGCGGGCGTAGAAGGTACGCGAGACCTGCGCGCCACCGAAGGAGCGATTGGCCAGGAGACCGCCGTATTCACGGGCAAACGGCACGCCCTGGGCCACGCACTGGTCGATGATGTTGACCGAAACCTCGGCCAGACGGTGGACGTTGGCTTCACGCGCGCGGTAGTCACCGCCCTTGAGGGTGTCGTAGAAGAGCCGGTAAACGCTGTCGCCGTCGTTCTGGTAATTCTTGGCGGCGTTGATACCGCCCTGCGCCGCGATCGAGTGCGCCCGGCGGGGGCTGTCATGGAAGACAATGCATTTCACGCGGTAGCCGAGCTCGGCGAGCGTGGCCGCCGCCGAGGAACCGGCGAGACCGGCGCCCACGACGATGACCTCGTATTTGCGCTTGTTGGCTGGATTGACCAGCTTCATGTCCACCTTGTGCTTGCGCCACTTGTCGGCGAGGGGTCCGGCCGGAATTTTGGAATCGAGTTTGGCCATGGCTGGGAAAAATTAGCGGTGAATGACGGAAGCGGCGGCGGTGCCCGCGGCAGGTTTGGCGATGCCGGTCAGGATCGCGCCGGGAATGGCGAGATTGCCGAGGAAATAAACCAGGCAGAAAAGCGTGACCACGCGACGGAGACCGGTGGACCAACGATGATTGCGCACGCCGAAGGTCTGGAACATGGAATCGACGCCGTGCAGGAGGTGCAGGCTGAGCAAGCCGACCGCGATGATGTAGAAGATCGAGACGACCGGGCTGGCGAAACCTAGGTAGACCATGCTGTAGACATCATGCACCGGCAGACCGGCCGCCACGACGGGGAAGCCCAGCAGGTGAAACTCACTGCTCATCGTGTACTCGGGCAGCGCGGTCTTGAAAGTCGCCGCCTGCGCCGCGCCCACGGTGAAATGCGCGATATGATAGACGATGAAGGCCAGCACCACGAGACCGGTGTGTTTCATGTAGCGCGAGGCAAACACGGCCTGGAGCCACTTGTTGACCCCGTACGACTGCGGACCGCGCGCCGCCTTGTTTTCCAAGGCGAGGGCGATGGCGGCCCAGACGTGGACACCTACGCAGGCGAGGAGAAACAAACGTACCCCCCACAGGACCGGTCCCAGTGACTGCAAAAAGTGGGCGTAACCGTTGATCTTGTCGGGATGGGCGAAAATCTGGAGATTACCGACCAGATGCCCGGTCACGAAGCCGACGAGCACGAGGCCGGAAAGGGCCATGAGAAATTTTCTGCCGATCGAAGAGCCAAAGAGCGCGCCAAATAAATTCATCGCAGGTGGGTGGGGGTGGGAGCAAAGGGTGGTGACTTGAGCAAAATCGGGCTGATCTAAATCAGTGGTCCGCAGACTTGTAAAGGAACGCACCGGAGCCAATCCCAATAATTAGCGACCCTAAATCGTCGAAGAAGGGACCGATCGCGCGCATTTTGCGCAACCCTCCGCAATTAGCGTGCGAGGGGCTTCAGCAGGGCAAATTTGCCACTGGCCGCAGGCTGAATGAACTTTCGCCGGAAGAGAGCCACCCGCGCTTCGCCACCCAACACGGCGGCAACCCGCTCGGCGACCCCAGCCGGAGCCACGGCATCGGCCACGTATTGGAACTCCCAACGCTGCTCCGAAACCTGCACCAGGCTCCAATGCCAGCAGGCAAAATCATCAGGAAACGCCGCATCCACCTCCTGGGCGGAGATGACCTCCCCGTCGGGGCGGAACCAAAGATCTTTTTCGCGTCCCAAGATGCGATAACCGGTCGGGGTCCGGCGCACGATGTCACCGGTATGATACCGAAGCAGCGGCATCGCTTCGCGATCGCGGGTGGTGACGTTGATCTGAAAAACCTCCGCCGCGCCCTCGCGCCAGGGCGTAAGCTCGATGAAGGCATTGTCCTCCACCACGCGAAGATTGTCCGCGAAGGCATCACCCACAAACAGGTAACCCGCCTCGGTCGAGCCGTAGAGATCCACCTGCCGCGCCGCCGGAAACGCTTCCGCGATGCGCTGGCCGTGCTGCCGGCTGGCCTTGCCATAGGTTAGGATGACCGTTTCCACGCTGGGAACCTCCACCTGCCGCTTCTTGAGCGCCCGCGC
>JBDKHE010000321.1:0-4127 GCA_039797805.1 Verrucomicrobiota bacterium | reverse complement strand
TCCCTTTCCCATGTTGGAAAAACTCATTCATTTCGCGATCCGCCACCGCTGGCTCGTCCTGATCATCACGCTCGGGATGGGCGCGCTGGGCCTCTACAATTACCAACACCTGCCCATTGATGCGGTGCCGGACATCACCAATGTCCAGGTGCAGATCAACACGGAGGCGCCCGGCTTCTCGCCGCTGGAAGCCGAGCAGCGCGTCACGTTCCCCGTGGAGACGGCGATGGCCGGACTGCCGAGCCTCGACTACAGCCGCTCCCTTTCGCGCTACGGGCTGTCGCAGGTGACGGTGGTTTTCAAGGACGGAACCGACATCTACTTTGCTCGCCAGCTCGTCAACGAGCGCATCCAGGAGGTGAAGTCACAGCTCCCGCCCGGGCTGGAGCCGACGATGGGGCCGATCTCCACCGGCCTGGGCGAAATCTTCATGTTCACGGTCGAACCGGAACCGGGTGCGAAGAAGCCGAATGGCACCGCCTACACGCCGACCGATTTGCGTGAGATTCAGGACTGGGTCGTGCGTCCGCAGTTGCGCAACCTGCAAGGCGTTACCGAGGTCAACACCATTGGCGGCTTCGTGAAGCAGTTTCATGTGAACCCGCGTCCGGATCAACTGATGGCCTACGGCCTGACCCTGCGGGACGTGATGGACGCACTGGCCCGCAGCAACGCCAATGTCGGCGCGGGTTACATTGAGCGCCACGGCGAGCAATACCTGATCCGGGTGCCCGGCCAGGTGAGCGGCATTCCGGAGATCGAAAACATCGTCGTGGACCGCCGCAGCGGCCAGCCGGTGCGCGTGCGCGACGTAGCAGACGTAATCCTCGGCGAGGAACTCCGCACGGGCGCCGCGACCGAGAACGGCCGCGAGGTCGTGCTCGGCACGGTGTTCATGCTGATCGGCGAGAACTCCCGCGATGTCTCCACGCGCGTCGCCGCCAAGCTGGCGGATGTGAACCGCAGCCTGCCCGAGGGCGTCGTGGCCAGAACCGTCTATGATCGCACCTCGCTCGTGGACCGCACCATCGCCACCGTGCAGAAGAACCTCGTGGAAGGCGCTCTGCTGGTGGTCGTCATCCTCTTCCTGCTGCTCGGGAACTTCCGTGCGGCCCTGATCACGGCGGCGGTCATCCCGCTTGCCATGCTCTTCACGATCACGGGCATGGTCACCAACAAGGTCTCCGGCAACCTGATGAGCCTGGGCGCGCTCGACTTCGGCCTGATCGTGGACGGCGCGGTCATCATCATCGAGAACTGCCTGCGTCGTTTCGGCCACGAACAGCACCGGCTGAACCGGCTGCTCTCCCGGCCGGAACGGTTCTCCCTCGCCGCCGAGGCGACGGCGGAGGTGATCAAACCGTCGATTTTCGGCGTGTTCATCATCACCGTGGTTTACATCCCGATCTTTGCGCTCACCGGCGTGGAGGGGAAGATGTTCCACCCGATGGCCTTCACGGTCGTCACCGCGCTGCTCGGGGCGATGGTGCTGTCCATCACCTTCGTGCCGGCGGCCGTGGCGATCTTCGTCACGGGCAAGGTCTCCGAGAAGGACAACATCGCCATCCGCGGGGCCAAGTCGCTCTATCGGCCGATCCTGCGCTTTGTCATGACGGTGCGGCCGGCGGCGGCCTTGGCGGCGGTGGTGCTTGTCCTGCTGGCGGGCTTCGCCGCTTCCAGGATGGGGACTGAGTTCATTCCCAGCCTCGATGAAGGCGATATTGCCCTGCACGCCCTGCGCATCCCGGGCACGAGCCTCACACAATCGCTCAAGATGCAAGCCGCCGTGGAGGATGCGGTCAAAGCGTTCCCCGAAGTGGACAAGGTTTTCGCCAAGATCGGCACCGCCGAGGTCGCCACCGACCCGATGCCGCCGAGCGTCGCCGACACTTTTGTGATGCTCAAGCCGCACGATCAGTGGCCCGATCCCAAGCGCAGCAAGGCGGACCTGGTCGCGGCGATGGAGGCCGCGGTGGCCAAGGTCCCCGGCAACAACTACGAGTTCACCCAGCCGATCCAGATGCGGTTCAACGAACTCATTTCCGGCGTGCGCTCGGATGTCGCCGTCAAGGTTTACGGCGACGATCTCGGCATCATGACCGAGGTCGGCGAACAGATCGAGGGGGTCCTGAAGAACGTTCCGGGTGCCGCCGACGTGAAGATCGAGCAGACCACCGGTCTGCCGCTGCTCACCGTCCAACTCGACCGCGAGGCAATCGCGCGCTACGGGCTCGACGTCAGCGAGGTGCAGGAAATCGTCTCGACTGCGCTCGGCGGCACCGCCGTTGGCCAGATTTTCGAGGGCGACCGGCGCTTCGATCTGGTCGTGCGTCTGCCCGAGGAGCTGCGGACCGACCTCGATGCCTTGGGCAATCTGCCCGTGCCCCTGCCCAAGCTGCATGACGACGAGGCGCGGGTGCTGCCCGCCATGCTCCGCACGACCGGACATGGCACCAGCGAGGACGAACTGACGGTGTCCTACATTCCACTGCGCGAGATAGCAAAAATCGAGATCGCCCCCGGCCCCAACCAGATCAGCCGCGAAAATGGCAAACGCCGCGTCGTCGTCACCGCCAACGTTCGCGGACGCGATCTGGGCGGCTTTGTGACGGAGGCACAGCAGCGCATCGATCAGACGGTGAAGGTTCCGGCGGGTTACTGGCTGGATTATGGCGGCACGTTTGAGCAACTCATCTCTGCCAGCAAACGCCTGCAGGTGGTCGTGCCGGTCGCGCTCCTGCTGATCTTCGGCCTGCTCTTCATGAGCTTCGGCAACGCGAAGGATGCGCTGCTCGTGTTCACCGGGGTGCCGCTGGCGCTCACGGGCGGCATCGCGGCGCTCTGGTTGCGCGACATCCCGCTGTCGATCTCCGCCGGCGTCGGGTTCATCGCTCTCTCCGGCGTGGCCGTGCTCAACGGCCTCGTGATGATTTCGTTCATCCGCAGCCTGCGGGAGGAGGGGAAGCCCATCGACGCGGCCGTCGAGGAAGGGTGTCTCACCCGCCTCCGTCCCGTGCTCATGACCGCACTGGTCGCCAGCCTCGGCTTCGTGCCGATGGCGCTGGCGACCGGCGCGGGCGCGGAAGTGCAGCGACCGCTGGCGACCGTCGTCATCGGCGGCATCATCAGTTCCACGCTGCTCACCCTTGTCGTGCTGCCCGCGCTCTACCGCATGGCTCATCGCGACGGGGATGTGAAGGAAGCCGAAATCTAAGCCATCCCATGAAAACTGCACTTATGCTAACGCTTGGTGCCGTCGGCCTTCTTTTGGCTGGCTGCGCCACGCCCTTCCGGGCTCCGCCGGACGTGGCTCACATCAAGCTCGACCGCGTGGATTCCCCCGTAGTCGTGGTCGAAAAGATCTGGCTCGAGCGGAAAACGGGCCCGCTCGTCGTCGCCGGCTATATCGTCAAGCGGCTGGAGGCCGACGATACGACGCAGACCCATCTGGACGTGACGCTCTACGATGCCGCCGGGGCCGTGCTCCGCAGCACCGTGGAGCATTTTGAACCACGGCAGATTCCCCGTCGCTACCGAGGACCGGACTACGCGAGCTACCGCATCCCGCTCGATCCGCTCCCGAGCGGCACCGTGCGCATCGAAGTCCGCGCCCACGAAGGCAACCACTCCTGATCCCCAACCGCGGTGGACATAAGCACTGCGACCTCCGCAATTTCCACCCAGCACCTCCCGGCAGGAACCAAGCGCCATGAGTGAAGACGGACACAGCCACGATCCGGGATGCGAGCACACGCACGACAACCGGTTCGAGAGCTTGAGCCTGCTTGCATCGGGCGGACTCGTGGGAGCCGCCCTGCTTGCCAGCGGGTGGAAAGACGGTAGCCAGACGGTCGTCACCCTCCTTGCGGGCGCAGGTATGCTGGCGGGGGGGTGGTTCCTGCTGCCCAAGGCCTGGCGTGCGATCAGGCGCTTGCGGCCCGACATAAACCTGTTGGTTGTCATCGCTGCTGTCGGGGCTTCCATCATCGGCGAATGGGTCGAGGCCTCGGCTGTCGTCCTCCTTTTCGGTGTGGCCGAGTGGCTCGAGGGTTGGGCGGATCGGCGGGCGCGGCGCGCCACGGAGGCCTTGCTGGAACTGGCTCCGAAGATCGCCGTCGTGAAACGCG
>JBDKHE010000320.1:0-4817 GCA_039797805.1 Verrucomicrobiota bacterium | reverse complement strand
GAGGGATGGCGCCTGTACGCCGACCACGAGTGTTTCTATCCGGAGAGCCGCGCCGAACCCGCCTTGATCACGGCCGAGGGCGTGTTTATCCCGGGATTGGGCTGTAGTTTGTGGGTCTGCGGCTGATATCCGCCGTTTCAGGACTCACCCTACTGTTTATTACGCAAATATTGCCCACTGCTGGTCGGATTGGGGCACAATTCATGCATCGCACTTGCCAAAGTTCTTACCGGGCTCTTCAGTAATGTTTCTTAACGTCCACGTTCACGTTCACAACCCACATCCAATATGGCAGTCAAAGTAGCAATCAATGGTTTCGGCCGCATCGGCCGCCTCGTTTTCCGCGCGCTGGTCGAGCAGGGTCTGCTCGGCACCAAGCTTGATGTTGTCGCCGTCGGCGACATCGTCCCGGCGGACAACCTGGCTTACCTCCTCAAATACGATTCCACCCAGGGCAAGTTCCAGGGCACCGTTTCGTCCAAGAAGTCCGCCGCCGACAAAGCGGATGACGACGTGTTGGTGGTGAACGGCAAGGACATCCTCGTCGTTTCCGCCAAGACCCCGGCCGAGCTGCCGTGGGCCAAGCTGGGCGTCGAGCTCGTCATCGAGTCGACCGGTCTCTTCACCGAGGCCGAGAAAGCCAAGGGCCACATCGCCGCCGGCGCCAAGAAGGTCATCATCTCCGCTCCGGCCAAGGGTGAAGACATCACCGTCGTGCTCGGCGTGAATGACGACAAGCTGGACCTCGCCAAGCACACCATCATCTCCAACGCCTCCTGCACCACGAACTGCCTCGCGCCGATCGTCAGCGTGCTCCTCAAGGAAGGCTTCGGCATCGAGGAAGGTCTCATGACCACCATCCACTCCTACACCGCGACGCAGAAGACCGTCGACGGCCCGTCCAAGAAGGACTGGAAGGGTGGCCGTTCCGCCGCCATCAACATCATCCCGTCCACGACCGGCGCCGCCAAGGCCACCGCGCTCGTGTGCCCCGAGGTGAAGGGCAAGCTCACCGGCATGTCGTTCCGCGTCCCGACCCCCACGGTGTCGGTCGTCGACCTCACGGTGCGCACCACGAAGGAAACCTCCTACGCCGAGATCTGCGCCGCCATGAAGAAGGCCTCCGAGACCTATCTCAAGGGCATCCTCGCCTACACCACCGACGAGGTGGCTTCCAGCGACTTCATCCACGACAAGCACTCGTCCATCTTCGACGCCGGTTCCGGCATCGAGCTGAACAGCAAGTTCTTCAAACTGGTGTCCTGGTACGACAACGAGTGGGGTTATTCCAACCGCGTCGTCGAACTGACCCAGAAGATCGCCGCCAAGCTCTGAGCCGCTAGCGATCAATGCCAAAGGCTGAAAGGCTGAAGGACTGAAAGTCTGGTTTACCCAGTCACGGTCCTTCAACTTTCAGCCTCTTTCTTTTCCGTCCTTCAGCTTATCCGTCCCTCAGCCCTTCCTTCCTATGCCCAAGTTCAAATCAATCCGTGATCTCTCCCTGTCCGGCAAACGCGTCCTCATGCGGGTGGACTTCAACGTCCCGCAGGACAAGGTCACCGGCGCCATCACCAACACGGCCCGCATTGCCGCCGCGTTGCCCACCATCAAGTACGCGCTCGAGCAGGGTGCCTCGGTGGTGCTCATGTCGCACCTTGGCCGGCCCGACGGCCAGAAGATCGCCAAGTTCTCGCTGAAGCCCGTGGCGGCCGAACTCGAGAAGCTGCTGGGCAAGCCGGTGACCTTTCTCGACGACTGCGTCGGTCCGGCGGTGGAGGCGGCCTGTGCCAAGCTTGCGCCCGGCTCCGTGGTGCTCCTCGAGAACCTGCGTTTTCACATCGAGGAAGAGGGCAAGGTGAAGGTGAAGAACGCCGATGGCACCGAATCCAAGATCAAGGCCGAGCCCGCCAAGGAAGCCGCCTTCCGCGCCTCGCTTTCGAAACTCGGTGATGTTTTTGTGAACGACGCTTTCGGCACCGCCCACCGCGCGCACAGCTCGATGGTCGGCGTCGCCCTGCCGCTCAAGGCCGCCGGCTTCCTCATGGAGGCTGAGCTCAAGGCGTTCGCCAAGGTTCTCGACAATCCCGACCGACCGATGCTCGCGATCCTCGGCGGCGCCAAGATCGCCGACAAGATTCCGCTCATCAACAATCTCCTCGAGAAGGCGGACAAGATCATCATCGGCGGCGGCATGGCCTACACCTTCCACAAGCAGCTTCGCGGCATGAAGATCGGCGCCTCGCTCTTTGACCAGGCTGGAGCCGGCATCGTCGGCGAGCTCGAGGCCAAGGCCAAGGCTCGCGGCGTGGAACTGATCTTCCCGGTGGATTTCATCGCCGCCGACAAATTTGCGCCCGACGCCAACACCCAGCCCGCGACCCTCGAGGGTGGCATTCCCGACGGTTGGGAAGGCCTGGACGCCGGTCCGAAATCCGTCGAGCTCTACCGTCAGTCCATCCTCGCTTCCAAGACCATCGTCTGGAACGGACCGGCCGGCGTGTTCGAGTTCGAGAAGTTTGCCGGGGCCACCAAGGCCATGGCCGACGCCATCGCCGAAGCCACCGCCAAGGGTGCGACCACGATCGTGGGTGGCGGCGACACCGCCACCGCCGCCAAGAAATTCGGCGTGGCCAAGAAAGTCACCCATTGCTCCACCGGTGGTGGCGCCAGCCTCGAGTTCCTCGAAGGCAAGGTGCTACCCGGCGTGGCGTTCCTCGAGACCTGAGATTCCCGGACCGGCCCGGCTTCAGCCGGGTTGGTCCACCGAATTTCTCCTCGCAACCCGACTCCCGCTACTCACTACTTCTATCCCATGATCCGCAGAAAACTCATCGCTGGTAACTGGAAAATGAACAAGACGGCCGGCGACGGCGTCACGCTCACCAAGGACATCGTGGCCGAGATCGGCCGCATCGGTTCTGTGGACGTCGTGCTTTGCCCGCCGTTTACCGCTCTCGAGAGCGTGGCCAAGGCCCTCGAAGGCCAGAGCCTGAAGCTCGGTGCCCAGAACATGAACCCCGAGAAGGGTGGGGCCTTCACCGGTGAAATCTCCGCGGAGATGCTGCGGGCCCTTTTCGTTTCCCACGTCATCCTCGGCCATAGCGAGCGGCGCACGCTGTTCGGCGACACCGATGCTTTCGTCAACAAGAAGGTGCTCACCGCGCTGGCCAACCAGCTGAAGCCCATCCTCTGCGTCGGCGAGACGCTTGCCGAGCGCGAGGCCAATTCCACCCTGGCCGTTGTCCAACGCCACGTGGAGAGCGGTCTCAACGGGGTCACGGCCGAGCAGATGGCCAATGTGATCATCGCCTACGAACCCGTCTGGGCGATCGGCACCGGCAAGGTGGCTACCACCGCCCAGGCGCAGGAGGTGCATGCCTTCATCCGCGACCTGCTGACCAAGCTCTACGGCGCTCCCATCGCCCAGAAGGTCCGCATCCTCTACGGCGGCTCCATGAAGCCCTCCAATGCCCCCGAGCTGCTCGCTGAGAAGGACATCGACGGCGGCCTGATCGGCGGCGCGGCGCTCGAGGCCCGTTCGTTCATCGACCTTGTCAAGGCGGCCGAAGCGGCCAAATAAGCGGCTTCCATCCGGCATCTTTCATCCCCGGCCGTGTCGTCCTGACGTCGCCGGGGATTTTTTTTGGGGCCAGCCAATCCGTTGCACGCATCAAAAACCGGCCCGGTGTGGACGCCGAGCTACCGAGCGGCCGCTGGCTCGAACGAGGTCCACCGGTTCAGGTCCGGGATTCGCGATATTGTTCGAGCAGCTCCTGGGTGGGCGGGTGGAGCTCGGCCCCTTCGAGCAAGGTGACCAAAGCGTTCACGTTGTCCCCGACGACCGTCGGCTCCTCGGGTTGGTCGAGGGCCACACGCAACGCGAGGTGCAGGGCGAGCCGGCGGGCCCCGGCAGCGAGCTCGGTGCGGTCCAAAATGGCATACAGATCAGCCGTCTCGCGCAACAACCTCACAAAAGTCAGGCAGCGTTCATGTCCCGTGATCTTGCTCTCGGTCCTGAGGAACGCCGCAAACTGGTCGTCCGCTGTCAGCGTCAGGAACTCAGTGGCCGGCCGGCCGAAATTTTTCTCCTGCAGATGCATGGCGAACAACAGGGCCTCGTTGACATCAGTCCGGTCCTGCTCGCTGAGCAATTTGCCCTTGATCTTCAATCGCGCAATCAGCCGGCTGATCGTCTGGATGTGCCGAAGAATGTAGTCCTGTTGTTGGCCGGGCATGGGTCAGCTGCGCCGCCCGGCCATGGAGTTGATCAACGCATGCAGAAAGGCGTGATCGCCAGGTAGTGTACGCAGGGCGGCCAAGGCCTTGTCGGTGTGCTGCTGGGCGAGTTGCCGGGAGCGCTCGATGCCGTGCAGTTTCACGTAGGTGGTCTTGTCGGCCTTCGCGTCTTTTCCTGCGGTTTTCCCCAGCGTGGCGGTGTCGGCCGTGGCATCCAAGATATCGTCCACGATTTGGAAGGCCAGACCGAGGTGACGACCGGTGGTGCGCAGGGTGTCCAGCTGGCCGTCGGTGGCGCCACCGCACAGGCCCCCGGCGACCAGGGCGAGGACGATCATGGCTGCGGTCTTGTTGAGGTGGATGAATTCGAGTTCGTCGGCCGTCGCGTTGGCCTTTTTCTCCGCCAGAAGGTCCTCCATCTGGCCGCCGATGAGGCGTTCGCTCCCGGCGGCGTCGGCGATTTCGCGGGTGAGGCGGGTGGCGAGTCCCGGTTGGTCGGCGTAGTGGCGGCCGACCAGCTGAAAAGCGAGCGTGAGCAGGGCATCCCCGGCAAGCAGCGCCGTGGCTTCATCAAACTGCCG
>JBDKHE010000319.1:0-10555 GCA_039797805.1 Verrucomicrobiota bacterium | reverse complement strand
TTGTCGGTCTCCTTGAAAGCACCGGCTACATGGCCCGCGCCGCGTTCATCATGGACCGGCCCATGAGCAAGGTCGGGCTGAACGGCCGTTCCTTCATTCCTCTCCTTGGTTCCTATGCCTGCGCCATCCCCGGCATCATGGCCACGCGGACCATCGAAAACGCCAAGGACCGACTCGTCACCATCCTCGTGGCCCCGCTCATGAGCTGTTCCGCCCGGCTGCCCGTCTACCTGCTGATGATCGCCACCCTGCTGCCGGGCGACCGACTGGCCGCCTCCTCCAAGGCCGGGCTGATGATTCTCATGTATGCCCTCGGCACCGGCGGCGTGTTTTTCTTCGCCTGGCTTTTCAAGCGCACGCTCGTGCGCAGCGCTCCCCAGGACATGATCATGGAACTGCCCGCCTACCAGCCCCCGCGGTTCAAGGACATCCTGCGCCACATGTTCGAACGTGGCTGGCTCTTTCTCAAAAACGCCGGCACCATCATCCTCGCCATCTCGATCGTGCTCTGGGCCCTGACCACCTACCCCAAGCATCCAGATCCGGCCGCCACGCCCACCGAACAGATCGCGCACAGCTTCGCCGGACAGGCCGGTCATCTGATCGAACCCGTCATCAAGCCGCTCGGCTTTGACTGGCGCATCGGCATCGGTCTCATCACCTCCTTCGCCGCCCGGGAAGTGTTTGTCAGCTCCATGGGTGTGATCTTCGGGGTCGAGGGAGCCGAGGATGACACCACGCCGTTGCGTGATGCGTTGCGCAACGCCCGCTGGCCGACCGGCGCCCCGTTGTTCACCCCGCTCGTTTGCATCGTGCTGATGGTGTACTATGTTTTCGCCATGCAATGCATGAGCACCGTCGCCGTCGTCAAACGCGAGACCAACTCGTGGCGCTGGCCCCTGTTCCAGATCGGGTACATGACCGGCACCGCCTGGCTCCTGTGCTTCGCCCTCTATCAAGCCGGCCGCGCCCTCGGCTATTAGCCACCACGAAATACCCAAAAAACACGAAAGGTTTCCGCCCTCCTCACCCGCCCTTTCCCCTTTCCTGTGTTTAGTGTGTTTCGTGGTGACCCTCTGAAATGTCTTCCTCCCTCCAAACCCTGATCGCCCTCGGACTCGTCGCCCTCGCGCTGACGTTCCTCTTGCGCTCGTGGCTCGGTAAGAAAAAATCTCCCGGCTGCGGCAGCACCGGCGAATGCGGGGCGATCAGCCCGGAGGTCAAGAAGCTGCAGAAGCTTGTTGGGCGGAATCAACGATCCCGCCCAACAGACTGAAAAACTCAGAGCGGCTGGCGCCCGAGCGTGCCGCGGAGTGAAGCGAGGTAGTCGGAAGCGGAAACCTTGGCCAGCTCGGCGCGGGCGGCGGTGAGCCGGGACGCCAGTCCGAGTTTCTGCACCACCGCGGCGTTGGCCGGGACGGCATTGTAGGCTTCCAGCGTCTGGACGTTCTTCGTCCACATGGCGATGTCGGTCTGCTGCTTCGACTTCAGGCGGGCGGCGTACCAATCGCTCGCGAGCAGGTGCTCGCGGGTGAAGAGCGAGCGCACCTCCGGGGCCTCAGGACCGTGACCCTCAAAGCTGCCCTTGGCCATGATGTGCAACAGCGCCTTCAGCGGCGGACAGGCCAGGGAGATGGTGCCGTCGTCGAAATAGCTTTTGGCGACGCGCTCGTGCGTGGCACAGATGTTGTCCATGCCGTCGACGAAGATGGCCATGTCCTGCTGTTCCGGACGCAGCATTTCCTGCGTGAAGATCGAGTGCGGGTGGGTGAACACGCGACCGAAGAACACCCGCGCGAATTTCATCGTGATGCGGTAGCCCAGGCGGCTGGCCAGAATCTTGCGGCCCTCCCAGTCGAAGTCCTGGCATTGCTCAAGATAACCGTGGTCGAACAGAAACTTCGGATCGCGCTCCGCGGCCGACATGCGGCTCCAGACCTCGGGAATAAGCAGGCTGACATCGTGGTCGACGCGAGCCTTGGGACCCACATAGCCAGCCGCCGAGATGAAGGCCGGCTGACCGGTCAGAATCTGTCCGACGAGGGCGGCGTTGAGATCGATGATCGCCGGCAGGGCGTTGAACGGACCCTTGGTCAGGGCGCCTTCGGAGCCGGCGCCCGTGGTCGAGGGCGATTTGCCCGTCATGGAGCTGATATACTCCATGAAGAGCTCGGGCAGCTCCATGTGGTGGATCGGATTGAACACGGCCAGCGGACGGATGCGGGCAGCCGCCTCGGGCGGGTTGTTGCGGCGACCGGGGACGAAGGCATCCACCGGGGTCAGCACCGCGGCGGCGGCCGGCAGTCGCCGGTGCAGTCGGGTGGCCATCTTGGCGAGATGCACGCCGCGGGCGTCGATGAGATCGGGACGCAGCTGGAGATAGCGCGGGTTTTTCGACGGCTTGCCATCGACGATACGGGGATGGGCCGAGGAAACAAACCAGGCCGGACCTTCCTCGCCTGCCGCGGCGGCGCGGACGAGCCGCTGCATCGGCTCGGTGTATTTGGAGAAGCCGATGGCCTCATCCTGCAGGGCCTGCGCATCCGCCTGCGTCAGGGGTTCGAAGTTGGAGATGAAGTTGTCCGGCTGGGAAAGCTCGAGCTCGGTGAGCTTGTCATACCCGCGGTGGATCGCCTCGTCGGGACGCTGGAAGAGACGCTTCTCGCAATTCTCCACGAATTTCCGCGACGGCGCATCGGCGCCGTTGACCGGCACCACCACGGAGGCCGTGATGTCGTCCTCCATCTGGATCTTGTAGGCCGGATGGAAATCCTCGCGCAGGCCGAACACGCGCCAGGTGCCGTCGGCGTCGTAGCCGACGCGGAGGTAGCTGGCCGTGAGCTTGCGGTTGTCACACTTCAGCTCGTTGCCGGGATTGCCGTTGATGTAATCCACGGAGAAATGCTTGCGCCAGTCCGCGCCCCAGCTCGTCGAATAGTGACGCTTCACCACGAAGACGATTTCCTTGATGTACTGGGAGATGGTGCGCAGCCAGGCATTGTACTCGTCGGTGTATTCGCGCTCGGCGGGCGTGAGCAGCTTGATGACCGAGCCGAGGGAGCGCTCGGGACTCAGAATCGGGCGGTGGTCCGGCGGCCGGTTGCTCGTGTCGCGGTAACGGGTGGAATAGTCGCGCGAGATGAGCGCGGCCACGCGGTCCATGTCCTGGTCATAATCGGCAACGAACACCGGACCGGGCAGAATCGCGTCGGAAATCGGCTTGGAGATCTCGGATTTGCCACCGCCCGAGACCGTGCAGGGTTTGTGGCAGAGCGTGCCTTCGGCGACGGAGCCGACGAGGTGCCAGGCGGAGTGGCCGGGCGGCTGCTCGATGTGCACCTTGTATCCGGAAGGACGCACGTAGGTACGCCCGGCCCGCAAAGGCATCTGCTGGGGCTTGCCCTCGTGGGTCCAGGTGACGGTCTGTGCGTTGAGATCAAAGGCGACGTCCTCGGCCACGTAGATGATGTCCGGAAACTCCCGGTCCACGGCGTAGCCTTCGGGTTTCACCTCCATCAGGCTCGCGTATTCCTTGGCCACCTCGGCGAAGGAATGCCCGCGCTGCTGCACATGCAGATTGCCGGAGAATTCCTCGCCCAGATCGTAGGTGGGGTAAACCAGCGCGCCACCGGCGTGCTCCTCTTCGGCGAGGCCGAAGAGATTGGCCGAGTAACTGATCTGCGTCTTCACCTCTTTCTTGCAGTAGCCGAAATAATTGTCGGCGATCAGCGTCACGATGACGCCGCTGGCATCACGCGCACAGATCTTGAAGGCCGAGCCGCCGTTGTAGCGTTCGTCCTCGGTCTTCCAGCACATGCCGTCGCGCCGCTGGCGCTCCGTCGCCTTGTCGTAATGGGGCAGGCCGAGGTCCTTCTTCAGCAACAGGGTCAAGTGCGGGGCCAGGATCACGCAACCAGTGTGACCGGTCCAACGGGCGGGATTGAGCGCAGCATCATTTTCCGGCTTCGTCGGGTCGCCGGCGTTGCCAAAGATGCTCTCGATGAAGTCCAGGTTCGCTACCAGTGAACCGGGCACGAAAAACCGGATCTCCATCCGCTTCTCCTCGGAGAATCCGGCCACCGCCGGGACAACCAACGGACGCAGCAACAGGGAAACGAGGCAGGTGGTCCCTTCGCCTTCCGCGCCTGTATAAGGCACGCGGGCGAGATCGGCCGGCGGCTGCAGGGCCTGCGCGAGCATCCGCACGAAGGTCACGGGCGGCACGCCGAGCTTGTCGTCGGGCACGGGCAATCCGCCCTCGACGATGTGAAAGACGCCCTTCGTGGTGCGCCGGTCGCTCGCCGGGTTGTGCAACACGCCGTTGCGCAGGCGGTAGCTCTTCAGCAAAGGCGAGGTGCACTCGTCCCCATGCCGGGGCAGCGACAACTCGCGCGCCATGCCCGGCTCGTCCAGGGCAAAGGTTCTCACTGGCAGACGCGGCACCTGCTCGATCGCGCCAAAGGTGCTATCAAGCCAGGCTTGGATGCGCGCATCCGCCGGGGCCACCGGGCGCACCCGTTTGGGAGCGAGGTCGCTGAGCTGGGCCTTGATCTGTTGCTTGAGTTCCTTTCTGGGGTCGTGGTTCATACGCAGATGGGATAAATTTCGTCCAGTTGCCAATCGGTTCAAGCGCATACCGTGCCAGACCTCAATTTGCGTCAAATTTGCCAACCTCTGCACAGGGGCACCATCGTCGGCACCAGCCCACCTTTCACCCACGATCATCACTCTTGGGTTCACGGCAGTCCTTATTCACCCGAGCAGACCGGGCGTCGCCACTTTTCGACAGCCCTTCTGCCCGCGCCCGGCTGCAATCGGTGGAATCTTGGCGGGATATTCCAATCCAATCCAACTTGTTGGCAGACCAATTTGGGTTTTGTTCCGGAGCGAACCCTTCTCTCCATGCACGAACACCTGTCCTCCTCCCTCAGCCACTATTTCGCGCTCATGCTCGGATCAGGCCGGGCGTCCACACCCACCGAACACGTTGCCCAAGGAGCTGACTGCGTACACCATGCAGATCTCACCGGACTGCGTTACCTCTTGGGAAAAGTGCGGGAGAAAGCGGCGACCATTCGCGAGTCGGGCCGGTTGCGACATCGGATCGAATTGCTCGCCACCTTCATCGAGGAGTCGGAGGTGGACCCTCAATCGGTGGCGCAGCGGGAAGCGTCCTTTTCGCTTTACTACTTCCTGAAGGGATTGGACCTGATCCCCGATTCGATTCCTGAAATCGGTCTGTTGGACGATGCCCTCATGATTGAGGCCGCGTACAACCGGAACCTGCTCGAACTCCGTTCCCATTGGGCGGCGCATGGCCGGGAGTGGCCGGCCAACGTCTGATCAGCACCGTCGTCACCTCCTCGCCCGTCGTCACACACTGGCCCGGCCAACGTTCACGTCGACCTCGCCCCGGGTACGTTGTAACCCGGTTTCCACTTCAGGCATCGGCGCGGCATCGAAATCGAATCCCGGCGAGGATCACCAAGCCCGCACCCAGTCCAAAAGCGCCTGCACCAGCCGGGTCGCCGCTTCGCCCAGGAAGATGAAATAGAAAACCCCCGCCACGAACACCAGGTAGCCGGTGATGATGAACAGGCCGTCACGTTCCAAAAGGCCTGCCGCCAGCAGCAGAATCGCCCAGGCCGGGAAACTGTTCGTAAACGGGATCGGGATCGGCAGCAGCAGCACCAGGGCGGCAATCAGCAGAAAAATCGCATGCAATTGCACCAGCCGGGGCGTATCCGTCAGGAACGTCAGCCGCGGTCGCAGGAATTTCTCGAAGAAGCGGAGCAGTTTCTCGGCAAAGCCAAACACCTTGCTGATGAAGCCGGCGGGCAGCACTTTCCTTTGCAGCTTCTTGGGCAGCCAGGGCCGTTGGCCGAGCGACAGCCGGAATGCGATCAGCACGATGGCCAGCCCGAAGGGCGTGGACAGGCCGGGCAGGGGAATCGGGGTGATGAAAGGCAGGGCCAGCAGCAGGACCAGCAGCATGTAGGCGCGTCCCCCGAGCACCTGAATGACCTCGCGCAACGTGATCGCGCGGTCGCCGGCCGCCACCCGCAGGTCGGCCAATTCCACGGAAAGCTTCCGCGGCTTGATCGCGGACACGGGCCGGATGCGGATCTTCATGTACCCCGCCTGTTGCCGTAGAGCTCGATGTGCAGCCGCGGAGCGTAGCGATAACCCCGCTCCTTGCAAAGCTCGCCCAACCAGCCGCTGCGGGCCCGCAAGGCCTCTACCGTCACGCCCTCGGGCATGAGCAGGACCTTGGCCGGCGGGATCAGGCAGTCGGTTTCCCGCAGCATTGTTTCCATCTCGGTCACATCGGCCTCGCTGCTGACGACAAATTTGAGCTGATAATTGCCGACGCCGATCCACGTGGCCACCACGCGCGGCTGCCAGCGCAGTTCGGCGTGCTTGCGCCGCCAGGTGTCGTCCAGACGCGCATCCGGCGCCGAGTGGGCGAGCTTAGGGCTGAGCGAGGCGAGATCGCACGCGATACCACCCGGGGCGACGGTCGCGGCGGTTTCAATCGTGATGTGGTACCCACGCTCCGAGAGTTGGAAGGCCAGTTCGTGGATGCCCGGCGCGATCATCGGTTCGCCGCCGGTCAGCACGACGTGCTTCGACGGGTATTGCCCGATTTCCTCCACGATCTGCTCCACCTCCATCTGCCGGCCTTCAGGCTGCCACGAGGCGTAGGGCGTGTCACACCAGTTGCACCGCAGGTTGCAGCCGCTGGTGCGCACGAAGACCGACGGCACGCCCGCCAGCTCGCCCTCGCCCTGGAGTGAATGGAAGATTTCGGAGATCAGCATGGGTGGTACCTGCGAGACCAATAGGACTCAAGGGTCCTACGGATTCAAGCCCGGCCCTGCCGGCAGCGGCGGCGTGGCCGCATACTCCGTCGGATCCGCCAGCCCCGCCTGCTGGAAAGCCTCGCGGCGCTCCACGCAGGTGCCGCATCGGCCGCAGTGGATCTCGCCTCCCTTGTAACAGGACCAGGTGCGGGCAAAATCCACGCCCAGCCGCGCGCCCTCGGCCGCGATCTGTCCCTTGGTGAAGGCGATGAACGGCCGCAACAGCTCGATCCCCGCGTAGGTGCCGAGCCGCATGGCCTCGCCCATCGCCGTCATGAAGTCCTCCCGGCAGTCCGGGTAGATGGTGTGGTCACCCGTGTGCGCCGCGATCACCAGTCCGGCCGCTTCCGCGCTTTCCGCAAAGCCCGCCGCGGCCGCCAGCATGATGCCGTTGCGGAAAGGGACGACCGTGCGCTTCATGTTGTCGTCAGCGTAGTGCCCCTCGGGGATCTCGCCGCCCTTCTGCAGCAGGTCCGAGGCAAAAAGCTGGCCGATGAAATCCAGATGGATCGTGCGGTGCGGCACCCCCAGCTTCGCCGCGTGCTCGGCGGCCAGGGGGATTTCCCGATGGTTGTGCTTGGAGCCATAATCGAAGCTCAACACGGCGGACACCTCGTTGTGGGCCTTCGCCCAATAGAGCGCGGCCACCGAATCCATCCCGCCGGAACATAGGACAACAACCTTCATGCCCGGAGATTGGTCACGAAAACCCGAAATGTACAAAAATAATCCGCGCAATTCCCGGCACCCCGGCCGTCGGGTTGGCCACACGCCATCGGCGGACTTTGTCAGGTTCGGAGTTGGCCTCGCGCGTTTCCCGGTGTTCAGTCGGTCCTGTGGCTTTCCCTCTCATCATCGCCCATCGCGGGGCCTCGGCCGAGCAACCTGAAAACACGCTCGCCTCGTTTCGCCGGGCCCTCGCCCTGGAGGCGGACGGCATCGAACTCGACGTCCAGATCACCCGCGACGGCGTGCCGGTGGTCTTCCATGATGCCACGCTCAAGCGCCTGACCGGAGCCCGCGGTCGGCTTGCCCGCAAATCCTGGCCCGAATTGACCGCCCTCCGGATTCGCACCAGCCACGCCATTCCCCGGTTGGTGGATGTCCTGCGCCTGACGCGAGCGCTTGCCGTGGTGCAGATTGAGCTGAAATCCGGACCGGTGGAGCCCGTCATCCGGGCCATTCTGGCCGCGCGCGCCACCGAGTGGGTGATTCTGGCGTCCTTTGACGCCCGGCTGGTGGCCTCCGCCCGAGAGCTGGCGCCGGCGATCCCGCGCATGCTGATCTCCGAGGGTCGGGAGGCCCCGGCCCGGTTGGTGCGCAAACTCGCGCTCTGCGGGGCCGGCGGCCTGAGCGTACACCATCGCGCCATCCGGTCTGCTGCCTGGGTAGGCCATTTCAAGTCGCGCGGTTACGCGGTCTGGTCCTGGACCGTCAACGACCGGGACACGGCCCGACGGCTGGCAGAGTGGGGGGTCGACGCGCTCCTCGGCGATGATCCGGCCTTGCTGAAAGCAGCGGAATAGTTCTCTTTTGCGCCAGTTCCCATCGTCCGTAGGCGGACAATTAGGTGATGACCATTCTTCACGACCCTCAATGCACTGAATATGGCTCTTCGATGCGCCCCGAGCAACCAGCCCGGGTGCTCCTGAGTGCAAAACACCTGAGGGAAACCCATCCCGCGTGGCACTGGCAGGTCCCCGCCGCCGCCCCGGAACCCCTTGTCCTGCAGGCCCACACGCCCGGACTGCTGCTCCGGATCGGCCATGGTCCTGATATTGATGGGGATACGCCTCATTTTCCCGGCATCCGCGAACACGCCCTGCGCGCCGCGGGCGCCGGCCTCGCGGCTGCGAAAATCGCCGTGCAGGGGGAGAAGGCCTTTTCCCTGATGCGCCCACCCGGGCACCATGCCACGCGTTCCCAGGCCATGGGCTTTTGCTACCTCAACTCGGTTGCGATCGCCGCCCTGCATCTCGCCGCTGAAGGCCACCGCGTTGCCGTCTGGGACTTCGACGCCCACCATGGCAACGGCACCGAGGACATCCTTCGCGGCCGGCACCACACTTTCTTCGCCTCGGTCCACCAGTATCCCGGTTACCCGGGCACCGGCACCTCGTCCGTCGGCAACATCGCCAATTTCCCCGTCGCCCCGCAAACACCCCGGGAGACCCACCTCGCCGAACTGGCCCGGTCGTGGGAAGCGGTGTTGGCTTTTCGCCCGGACGTCGTGCTGGTCTCGGCGGGCTTCGATGCCTATGCCCGTGACCCGATCACTTCCATGACCCTTGAGGCGGAAGATTTTGCAGAGCTCGGTCGCTGGCTCGGCCAATTCAATCGGCCCTGCGCCGCCCTGTTGGAGGGCGGATATAGTCCGGATCTGCCACTGCTTATTGACGCCTTCCTCACCGCTTGGGAGAACGAACCCCGACACTCTTGAACACGACGCCGCACTACCAGTTCATCAACCAGCCCGCGCAACTTCCGCCGCTCCTTGAGGCGATCGATCGCTCCCCCGAGATCTCGCTCGATACCGAGGCTGACAACCTGTTCCGCTACAAGACCAAGGTCTGCCTCCTCCAGATCCTCGCGGACGGTAAGATCTTCCTGGTGGATCTCCTGGCCGAGATGCCCCTCGGTGAACTCTGGCCCCGCCTCGCCGCCAAGCCGCTCATCATGCACGGCAGCGACTACGACCTGCGCCTGTTGCGCGAGCTCTGTGATTTTCGTCCGCTGAGCCTCTTTGACACGATGTTCGCGGCGCAGCTGCTCAGCATCCCGCGCTTCGGACTGGCGGCGCTCCTGGAACACCATTTCGGCGTGAAGCTCGACAAAGACCACCAGAAGGCCAACTGGTCCAAACGTCCGCTCGATCGCGACATGCTCGATTACGCGGCCCTCGACGTGCATTACCTGCCTGCGCTGCGGGACAAGCTGCGCGACGATCTGGTGCGGCTCGGCCGTCTGGAATGGTTCGAGCAAAAATGCCGCTGGCAGATCGAGGTGGCCCGCGACGGCTTTTCCGGCCCTGACGAAAACGACTGGCGCATCGGCGGCGCCGAAAAACTGCGGGGCCGCGGTCTCGCCGTGCTGCACGCCCTCTGGCATTGGCGCGAGAGCTGGGCCGAGAAACTCAACACGCCTCCGTTCAAGGTCACCGGCAATGATCTCCTCATGCGCCTGGCCCGGGCCGCCGAGGAAGGCGCCTCACCCGGCGAACTTCTGCAGGTCAACCTCGGCCGGCGTCACGAACGCCTCGGACCGTCGTTGGAAGGCGCCATCCGCCGCGGTTTTGAAACCGACCCGCGCACGCTGCCGCGCCGGGAACGCCGCCGCGATTTCTCGCCCATGAATCCCGACGAGCTCACCCGCCAGGACCGCATCAAGGCCCTGCGCGACCGGCTCGCGAGCAACCTGCAGCTCGATCCGACGCTCATCGCCACCCGCGCGCAGCTCGCCCTGCTCGCCCGTGATCCCGCCGGCATCGCCAACGTCCTGCTGCCCTGGCAGGCGCAGCTGTTTTCCTCGGATCCTTCCTGGCAGAGTTGATTTTTCCCGGAGGGCCGGTCGCCCGGGAAGCCGCCCCTCCACCATCGGAACGCCCCCATGCCCGCCTTCGCCAACATCGCCCATCACCTGCCGCTGATGGCGGAACAGCAACCGGACCATCCCGCGGTCAAAATCCCGCGCGG